>JASLLL010000002.1 GCA_030747075.1 Gemmatimonadota bacterium | reverse complement strand
ACCGAGAGGCGGAGTTCTCGACGCATCTGGTTCTTCCGGGGTCGGTTCTGGCGATCGCCCGGGAGTTCTTCCACGCGAAAGGGCGTCTATTCACGATGGCCGTCCGGGCGGAGGACATTCGGAGCATGGAGGAAGGACTCACGCCCGCGGCTGCGGAGAACCTCGATGCGGCAGAGGAGTTCCTGCGCGGCTGGATCGACGGGCGGTCTGCGTGACCCGCCTCGCGGGAATTGATCGATGGAGTCCGTCGCCGTCGGGCCGGCCGTCTCGATTCGGTAGAGCTTGTACCCGCTGTTCCCGGGGTGGTGAGCGGCCGCGATATTCGCGGCCCAGAGGTGTGTTCCGTCCCATGTAAGACCATTGCAGTAGAAGCCCGGGGCCGGAAACGACCCCAGAACATCACCAAGCGCGGCATGAGATGCGGACGGAAGGGAGAGCATCGCGAAGAGGGGGCCGCCGCCGCGACGGCGCGCCCGGGCGCGGAACCTCCATGACGGACCTCAGGATCGCCGTGAGGGGCGGTTCCGACCGCTCTCCCCGGGGAAGCGGATCCGAAGGCTCGTGTTCAAACCCCTTCCCGAGGCCCTCTACAGGTTGAAACAGACCACTTTCGGTTCTGTCATCTCCTGGAGCGCGAACCGGATTCCCTCCCGGCCGAGTCCGCTGTTCTTCACGCCGCCGAACGGCATCAGGTCCACCCGATAGTCGCTGGAGTCGTTCACCATGATGCCCCCGACATCCAGATGGCGGATGGCGTGGAATGCCTTCGCCAGGTCTTTTGTGAAGATGGCCCCGTGCAGGCCCACATCCACGGCGTTGGCGCGTTCCAGCGCGTCATCGAGTTCAGCATACCGAAAGAGCGAAACCACCGGGCCGAAGACCTCGCTGCATGCGAGCTTCGCGCTGTCCCGCACGCCCTCCAGAACAGTCGGCTGCACGAGGGTTCCCTCGCGCGTTCCTCCGGTGAGAAGGGTCGCGCCCTCCGCGACGGCTTCTTCCACCCACGCGATGACTCGTGCCGCTTCGGATTCCGTGATCATGGGCCCCATGTCGGTTCTCTCGTCCATCTGGAACCCGGTCCGGTACTGCCTGGTCCGCGCGACGAAGGCATCCCGGAAGGCGTCGTATACGGAATCCTGCGCGAAGATTCGTTGCACGCCGATGCAGTTCTGCCCCACGGCCCAGAATGCTCCGGAAACGCAGGACTCCACGGCTTCCGCCAAGTCACAGTCTTCGGCGACGAGCACAGGCGCATTCCCGCCCAGTTCCATGCCCATTTTCTTCAGCCCCGCGAGCGCCGCGATTCGCTTTCCGGCTTCCACTCCGCCCGTGAACGACACCATGCGAACGCGCTCATCGGTGACCAGCGCTTCGCCGACCTCACCCCCGGGTCCGGTCACGACCGAGATCACTTCCGGCGGCAACCCGGCCTCCAGGAGGATCTCCGCGAGCTTCAGCGCGGAGAGCGGGGTGACGGTCGCGGGTTTCACGACCACGGAGTTCCCCCCGGCGATCGCCGGGCCGACCTTGTGCGCGACGAGGTTCAGCGGGTCGTTGAAAGGCGTGATGGCGGCAATCACTCCGATGGGGAATCGGAAGTAGTACCCCACTCGATTCTCCGACCCCTCCGCGCTGTCGAAGGGGAGCGTCTCCCCCGTAATGCGGCGCGCTTCCTCGGCGGAGATCGTGATGGTGTTGATCGCGCGCCCGACCTCCTTGCGCGCCTCCGTGATTGTCTTGGATCCTTCCATTGCGATCGTCTCCGCCAGCTCTTCATGGCGGGACTGCATGATCTCCGCCGCGCGCATCAGTATGGAGATCCGGCGATGGGCCGGGAGGTCGCGGTTTGTCTTGTACCCGCTTACCGCTCCGGCTACGGCAGCCCGGACATCTTCCGCGGTTCCGCGAGGGACCGTGTCCACGACGGATCCGTCGAAGGGATTCCGCACATCGATGGTGTCTTCCCGGGAGACCCACTCTCCTCCGATCAGCATTTTCATGACGACGCGCCTCCCTGCTCGCGAAGAATCGCGAGGATGTCGGTGAGGATGGAGTATCCCGTCTCCGCGCGACCCGCGCCCGGGCCGACGATGGTCACATCACCCAGATGATCGGTCGTGAAGGTGAGCGCGTTCGTCGCGCCCATGACCCCTGCGAGCGGATGCGAGAACGGGACCTTTTCCGGGGTGACGGACGCGCGCACCCCGTCGCCGTCGCGCTCGACCGAGCCGATGAGCTTCCAGCGAGCGCCTTCCCCGGTGGCCTCGGCGATCATGTCCGGCGTGATGCCGGTGATCCCCTCGCGAACCACATCGTCTGCGCCGATGGACGCGCCCATCACGACATTCGCCAGGATGATGACCTTTGCCATGGCGTCGAACCCTTCGACATCACCGGTGGGGTCCGCCTCCGCATATCCCAACTCCTGCGCGCGGGTCAGGACATCACCGTAAGGGGCTCCCGCTTCCATCTCCGAGAGGATGTAGTTGGTGGTTCCGTTCAAGATCCCGCGGATTGCGTCGATCCGGCAACCCGCCAGCGGGCCGTCGGCGAGGTTCAGTACGGGCGTTCCCGACATGACCGTGCCTTCGATCAGGAAACGCACGCCTTGTGATGCGGCAATCCCCGCCAGTTCCGGGTACGCGAGCGCGGCGGGGCCTTTGTTGCTCGTGACCACATTCATCCCGGCGGAGAGTGCGGCGCGGCAGTGAGAGGTGGCGGGTTCGCCGGTCTTCACATCGGTGTAGGAGAGTTCGCAGACGGTGTCCGCGCCGCACTCACGGATCGTGGCAAGTGCGTCATCGCCCCTGACGAGCGACCCGTCGCCGGAGTATTCCTCCAGCGATGTGCCGCCCGCCGCGAGACGGAGGAGTTCCGTCGCGTCCAGTCCGCCTGCGCTTCGGACGGACCCCTTCATGAAGTCCGACACCGCGACCAGTTCCCAGTCGAAGCCATAATCCTCACGAAGCGCGTCCCGCCTGGCGAGGAGGATCTCCAGCAGTCCCTGACCGACCGTCCCGAAGCCGATCAGCGCGAGCTTGTGTGTCATGACCTGTTCCCCTCTGCGTTTCCGCGTGACGGAATGGCATCAAGAGCCCGGTCCAGATCCGCGATGACATCGTCGACATGCTCGATCCCGACGGAGACCCGGACATAGTTCGGTTGAATGGAGGCCAGCGCACGCCCCTCGTCGCCCTGTTGTTGATGCGTGGAAATGGCAGGCAGCGTGGCGACGGATTTCACTCTTCCGAGGTCCGTGGCTCTCCAGAAGAGATCGAGCGCATCGTAGAACAGCCTTGTGTTCACGGGATCGCACGGATCGTCTTCGCGGACCTCAAATGTCATCATGTAGCCGTGAAGGTGTTCGGGCCCGTCGGCGTCGTGCTCACTGTCCACGAGCGTCAGGTACTTGTCGGCGATCTCCCGCTGCGAGTGGCTCTCCAGTCCGGGGTAGTGAATGCTTGCCACCTTCGGCTGGCTCTCAAGGAAGCGCGCCACCGCGAGCGCCGACCGGCTCATCTGCGCCACACGCGACCGGAGCGAGCGGAGATCGTTCAACGCCAGGATGGCACTCATGGGGTTGAGCGACGGGCCGTTGTCGCGATAGGGGAGGAGCTTGACCCATGTGGCGAAGTCCTCGCGCATTTCGTCGGGTCCGACTCGGCTGGGGAGGTTCTGCCTTGCGGTCATTGTCCCCGCGATGGTCATGCCGTGCGAGGCCATCACCTTCGATACCGATTGCACCACAATGTCCGCCCCGAACGCGAGCGGGCGAAGCAGAGCCGGGGAGGCGCAAGTGCTGTCCACGATGAGCGGGACTCCGTGCGCATGCGCAAGCTCTGCGACCTTCTCGATGTCGAACAGGGCGACCGCCGGGTTCGACGGCATCTCTCCGTAGACGAGGCGCGTACCCGCGTCGATCTTCTCCGCCCATTCTTCCATGTCCATATTGTTGCGGACCCAGCGCACCTCAATCCCACGGTCGTGCATCTGCCGCTCGGAGAACTGCTGGAATGTCCCGCCGTAGAGCCGTGCCGTCGTGACGAGATTCGGCGGCGGGAGGGAGTCGTCCTTCACCAGGAACGGCTCAATGGCCGACCGGATGGCACTCATGCCGCTGGAGCACGCGACGCACCCGGCGTTCAAGCCCGTCCCGTAGCTCTCCAGAAGCGCGACCGTTTCCTCCAGAAAGAAGGTAGAGGGGTTCGCAATCCGCGAATAGGTCCATGACGGCATCTGGTAAGCCAGAGCGACTTCCATTTCGTCATAGTCGTGAAAGGCCTGGGCGGGGCTCAGGTACACCGGCTCCATGATGGAACCGTTGTTCAGGTTGCACGCCTGCTGGAAGTCATACAGCCCGTGGGTGGCGACCGTATCGAACTTCCAGTCCTTTGTGCGTGCGATTCTCCGGGCACGATCGGACGCGATCCGTTTCCCTTCCGCGATCCAGTGCCGCACGCCCTTCTCGTGATCCTCGTGGGGATTCATCGTCGCTCCTCTCCCGCTTCCGTCAGAGGAAGCGCGGTCTCCTGCTTCAGCGTGGACAGCACGATGAGCGTCTTCAGATTGCGGACATCGCGCAGCGCGGTGAGTTTGTGGAGGATGAAGTCCTCGTAGGCCGGGATGTCGCGCGTGGTCACCTTCACCAGAAAGTCCGCCTCTCCGGTGATGTGATGGCACTCCAGGACTTCTTCCAGTTCGGTGATTTCGTTCATGAAGCGCCGGACGGTGGCCTTCACATGACGGTCGAGCGTTACTTCGACATAGGCGAGGCAATGGAGACCCACGCTGGCGGGGCTCACGAGGGCGGCATAGCCGCGCACGACTCCTGTTCGCTCCAGCTTGCGCACCCGTTCGAGCACCGATGCCGTGGACAGGCCCACCCGACGGCTGAGTTCCGCATTGGTGATGCGCCCCTCCTTCTGGAGATGCGCGAGGATCTGCCGGTCAATCGCGTCGAGCGGGGCGGCAGCCGGGGCAGCGGGCTTTCGGGAGGGCACGGGCAGGCCTCGCAGGGTTTGGGTTGGTGCGCCAAGACCCTGCGAAGATATGGCAAGAGTGAGGGAAAGCCAAGGATTATTCGGCCACGACCCTTGTCGGCGGCCTATTCTGTGGCTTGGACGAAGGACGCAACCACCGTGTGTCCAGCCGCTTCCCCGGGGGCCTCCGGACGGCGGTTGTACACCTGTTTCGTGATGCGGGCGTAGAGTTCCGGGCCTTTGAGACCTTCGGTGACCGCTTCCTCCACGAAGCTCAGTTCCGCCGTGTCGTAGTACGCCCGGTACGGCGCCACGGGAACGCGTGAGCCGGGGATGGTCGTGTAGTTCCCGTACCGGTCGATTTCGCCGGGATCCAGATGGTAGTGCGCGCGCAGATACGGTTCGATTTCCGTCTCCCCGGTCTTCACATAAGAGTCGGGAAGCTGATCGAACGGTCCATCGTGCCAGTTGTTGTGCCGGACATTGTCGCCCTGCACTCCGACGAGGATCTTCCGGTGGTTCTCGGCGTCCAGATAGAAGGCGAAGCCGGTTCTCTGTCCCAGCGCGACATGTTCTGAATGAACCGTCATGACTTCGGGTACGAACCCGTCTTCGTTCAGCACCCAGAAGAGCCGCTGCATGGTCTCGTTGAAGACGAGATGGAACCGCAGACCTGACTCGTCGAATGTCGGTCCCACAAAGATCTCGTCTTCGCGGAGTTTCGCCTTCACGGGCGGGTCCATCCCCGGGTCATAGAGACGGAAGCGGACGGTCCGGCCCTCGTACCGTACGCGGTAGAGGAACTCGGTCTCCGCCTTCATCTCCATTCCGTCGGCCTTTGTGAAGTCGTGCGATTCTCCGATCGGGAACGACGGTGGCTCAGGCCCCGTGCCTGCCATGCGGCCGACATAGCCGAAGCCCAGTTTCCCTTCCGCGCGATCGCGGACATAGAAGGTGATGCAGCCGGACACGGTCAGCCCGCGCGACGGGAACTCAAAGTAGAAGTAGCCTTCCGACGGGTAGACCATGACCTCTTCCGACAGTTGTTCGAAGACATATCCAAACACTTCCTTCGGGTTCTCCAGGTCCAGGTTCGTATACAGCCCGGCAATGTACGAATCGTTGGTGCGGAGATCGCGTGCGCCGACGACGACATGCGGGGTCGCGGGTGCGGATGCGGCGGTCCCGGAAAGGACGAGCAGAACGACGAGACACGCCGGGATCCGGGTGATGAGCTTCTGCGAAGTGTGCGTCTTCATGGGGACCCTCCCGAAGTGCGGCGTGTTGGGGCCGCGGTTGATATGTTCCGGGCCGGGCGCCTCTCCCCCCGAAGAGGCTGCCCGTGCCCGCACGAACACCGGTGTCCCGGCGCACGCCTACTCGTACAGCGACGCGAAGTTCCCTTCCACGATGTGGCTTGTGTTGTACGGCTTGAAGAGAGAATAGTGTCCCGCTTCGCTCGAAGTGATGTGCTCGTGGCGAGACTTCGTGCCGATCTCCGTGTCCATGTATGTACTCTTCTTGGCGCCGGTGCGCTTGTGAGATCCGCGCCAGCGGTACGACTTGGACGCCCCGGAAGCCACATGAAAGTCGAGTTCGCGCGGCGGGTTGGTGGGATCATACTCGTAGTCTTCGTCTCCCCGGAAACCGCCACTTGGCGGACCGAGAGGGACGCTGTGTCCACGGTACCGCGGTACCGGAGATACCTGCTGTCCCGGCGTCACCGGTCCGACGCCGATGCCGGACGCCCCGAGAATCTCGTCGTTGTCGAAGAGTGCGGGTTGTGTCAGCAGGTTTCCGTAGTCGCCGCTGTCATCGCTCGTCCCCAGGCACCCGGCCATCGCGCCGGTGACGACCAGTGCCAGCAGTGCAAGCAGTCCTTTCGAAGTGCGTCTCATGATGGTCCCCCCGTTTCGTTTCAGTAAGGAGTGAGTGAACGCCTTCCGGACCCTTCGCGACGCCTGCTTCCGTCGGGCGTTCGACAAGAGGGGCGTGGCTTCCCGTGCGTGATACACGAAACATTGTGTGTATCAAGAAGAGTGCGGGCGGCCCGTTGAGTGCGGGAGTTTTCGCTGTATCAGCAAACCTGTTGGCGGCCCTTCTTCAGCGACCGGGCAGGGAGAACGACTTCGCCACATCCCTGCCTTCGCCCTTACCGGAGGACATGAACCATGCCCCGCATCTTTCTTGCCACTTGCCGGACACTTTCCGCCCTGCTCGTTCTGGGGATCGCTGTTGCGTTTCTGCCCGGGTGCGGCGAACTGGACGATGCCGCCTCACCGTTGGCGCCGGAGGCGCCCGGCGGCCCCTCGCTCACTCCGCCGATCCCCGTTCCGGTGGGTACGCCCATTGGTCCGTTCAAACTGAAGCCGGACCTTGTGCTCTCGAACATCACTTTTGATCCGGGCTTCCCGATGACAACTTCGTGCGGCGGGGTTCTCCCGAATGTCGGCTGCATCGGCGGCAACCGGTTCTTCACCCTGTCCGTCACCGTGACCAATCTCGGTCCCGGGTTTGTTCCCGCGAACATCACGCACATCCGGTGGGGATCCGGATCATCCTCCGGTGGCCCGTGGAACTGGGATTCGTGGAACCAGCTGATCGGCACCGCGATTCCTCCAGGCGCGTCAGTGGTCATTACACGCCCATGGTACATGGGTCCGTGCGACTGCGTGCCCTCTGCTGCGAGGCCGGTCTTCTTCAACGCGATCGTGGACCCGCTGAATACCGTTGATGAGACGAACGAGGGGAATAACGGAACCCCCACCCCCCTCGCGGCCTGCAGCGACGGTTGCTGACCGGCACTGCGTGTTGAGACTTGCGCATGGACGGGATACGGCCGTCTCCTTCGGGGGGCGGCCGGTCTTGCGCGGTCGACACCCGGATCACAGGGCGGGCCGACATTCTTCGCAAAATCCGCAAAAATCTCCCCATTGCGTGTATCAGGGCGGAATCAGCGCGCCCTTCTAGGCGGATTCGGCAATGGAGCGCCTCTCTCTCAAGGGGGACGGGGAGGAACCGGGTCGTCGGGCTTCCGATGGCCGGCCGGAAACCGGATCCGGCTGTGCCGCAAGGCACGCAAACCCGGGAGGGGGCCTGGTCTGGGGGGCACTAGACCTTGGTTCCCCTCCCGCACTCATTGGACGGTGTTCTGAAGAGGTTGTTGAAGAAGTAGGGTCCAGGTTGCCGGGGCCGACATGATCCTCGAGGCAACGGTTCGGCTCTTTGGCGGCGCATCTCACGACGACCCAATGAATTGAGCTCTCGCAACCCCGGGCGCGGGCCTTCCGTGCGTCAGACGCCTCCTGACCGCTCCCTCCCGGGGAGAGGACCGGCCGGAGGATCGGCGGCGACATCGGTCCCCAATCTGCCCGAATACTCCCCACCCCGGCTCTCTTTCGTCCGATTCCACGCGGAGCCAGCCACGGCCATGTCTGCTAACCTCTAGCCCAAACGGAAGTTACCCCAATGGACAGAACCTGAAGGGGGGGGCGGAGAAAAACAACCTCTTCAGAACACAACCTTCGGTGTATCAGGAGCGCGGCTCCCGCGCCCTTCTTGCCGGGAGAGACCCAAGTGGGCCGGCGCGGCGGGGATGACCTGTTGCGGCCGGGCACTCGCCTCTCGGGGCAGGCGCCCGGCGTCTTTGCCAGGAATCATCCGATCCGCTAGGATTCCCTGAGACTCTTGTGCTCCCGTGGATCCCCGAGGAGAGGATGGCCGACAGCTCGCCCCCGCAGAACAAGGAGAGCAATGAGACGCTTCTCCGACTTTGCGCCGAAGGCGACGAGGCCGCCTGGAAGAGACTGGTCCTGCGTTATCAGAATCTCGTCTACTCGACGGCCCTGGAAGTGGGCCTCGGAGAAGAGGACGCGGGCGATGTGTTTCAGGATGTATGGCTGGAGCTCCACCGTTCGATTCCGCGCATTCGCAATGCCGAGGCGCTTCCCCGATGGTTCATCGTGGCCACGAGACGGCTCTCCTACAAGGTCGCCATTCGGAGGCGCCGGATGCTCCCGGACATCTCCGCCGACATGGTGGACCCCGCGGCACTCCCCGACACGGTCGTCGAGGACGCGGAGAGCCGCCTTCGGCTGGAGGACGCCCTCACACAACTGGGCGGGAAGTGCGAGAAGCTCCTGCGGCTTCTCTTCCTGCACGCGCGCAAGCTCCCGTATGACGAAATCTCGCGGAGGACCGGCCTTGCCATCGGTTCTATCGGCCCCATTCGAAGCCGCTGTCTGGCTCGCATGAGAAAGATCCTGGAGGGGACATCGTGACCGCAAGACGCAACCATCCCGCCCCGGACGACTGGCGCGCCTGGCTGGAGGGCAAGGGGACGGCCCGCCGCCGAACCGAACTGGAGGAGCACCACGACACCTGCGTTCGCTGCCGCCGCGAGGTCGGGACGCTTCGCGTTCTTCTCCGGGCGAAGCAGGCGATGAAGTGGGTGGCGCCGCCGGAACGCGTGCGAAAACTCGTCGAACGCCTGCCGGACGGGAGGCTCCTGCCCGACCTGACCGCCGCCGCACGCCCGCTTGCGTGGGCTCCCGCCGATGTTCGTGGTGGAGGGATGGGGGCCGCCGGGCAGACTCGTATGGTCTCGCGGGTGGTGCCGGAGGCGGAAGTCGGGATCATGGCGACGCCCCCGAAGGGCGACGGTCGCTGGCGCATCCAGGGAAAGGTCTGGCTGCGCAAGGAGAAGCCGGGCGACGCGGTCCGTATTGCGCTCATTCATCAGGAACATGTGATCGCCCGGGCGGACCTGCCGAGCGGCGGCGACTTCGTGCTGGACGAGGCCGTGGGGTCGGGCTGGACGCTGGAGGTCCATCTGCCGGACGGGGAAACTCTCACGCTGGAGGATCCGAAGCAGTGACCCGCAAGCCCTCCACTCGTGGCGCCGTCACGCGCCTGCTTTCCCTCCCGCCCGATCGGGATCTCCCCGATCGCTGGGCGAAGGGTGGGCGCGTGCCGGCGGATGAAGCGGAGCTTTCGCCCTGGGAGCGGATCTACCGCACGCTGCTGCGGCACCTGCGCCTGGACCCCGCGCAGACGCTCGATGCGGTACTCCACATGCGAAGGGTCGCAGGGCGCAACCCGGATCCGGCAGACGCCGCACGGCTCGCGCGCCTGGAAGGGCACGCGCTGTCCGCGGTCGGTCGTGTGGCGGAAGCGTGCGATGCGTATGCCGCCGCGCACGCTGCCTTCCGAAAGGCGGGGGAGCGGCTGGAGGCGGGAAAGGCAGCCATCGGCTGGGTCCACGCGCTGGCCCTTCGCGGCGAACCGAAGCGCGCGCACGCCGTCGCCCGGGGGGCTGTGGGGGATCTTCGCGGAGGGCCGCCGGAGCTTCGCGGCAGGCTGGAGTCGAATGTCGGGAACGCGTGGCTCTTCACCGGCAAGTACGACCTTGCCACCGAACGCTACCGCGCCGCACTGGCCATATTCCGCCGCTCCGGGAACGCATGGGACGCAGGCGTCTGCGCGTACAATCTCGGTATCATCGCCATGATGACCGCGCGTGTCTCCATCGCCCGCCGCGAGTTCCTTCGCGCACGCGAGCAGTTCCGCGGGGCGGGTGTCCAGCTTCTGGAGTCCTATGCGGAGACGGGACTCGCAGCACTGGACATCGCCGAAGGAAACTGGGACATCGGCGTGAAAGCGGTGGGCCGCCTGCGCCAACGCTTTGCGAAGCTCGGAGACGAGCGCGCCGTCGCGTGGCTCCATCGGGAACTGGCGATGCTCTTCGCATCCGTCGGTGCGCCCGAGGCCGCGCAGCCGGAATCTGCCGCCGCGCTTTCCGTGTTCGACGGTCTGGGCATGGAGTCGGAAGCCGCGCAGGCCGCGTTCCTGCACGGACGGCTTCTTGCGACGACCGCCACGCATCAGGAAGCGATGGTTCACCTGGAGCGCGCGCGCCTCTACTGGAAGAAAGTGGGGAATGTGTGGTCCCGCCGCCGGGCGGAGTTGGAGATCGCGCGGGTTCTTCTGGAAGGCGGGCACCCGGAGCGCGCGCTTCATCACCTGCGCGGCATCCAGCGCTACCTCGACCGAAGAGATCCTCTTGGCGACGGAGCGCTCTGCCGGGGGGTCGCCGCGGAGGCGCATCTTCTCGCGGGCCGACCCGGGATCGCCGCAACTCTCGCGAAGAAAGCTCACCGCGCCGCACGCCACCACCCGGGCCGACTGGAGCGGCCGCTCATGGCGGGAGTCGCGGCCCGCGCGCTCGGTGCTCTGGGGCGCTCCCGCGAAGCCGTTCGCTGGGCGGGCCGTTCCGTGCAGGATCTCGAGACGCTGCTCATGCGTTTCGGCACACGCCGCCTTCGAATCCTCACCGGCGGCGCGCGCGATCGCATCTACGCGGAAGCGGTGGAGGTCGTTCTCGAACACGGGGGGCCTTCCGCCGCTGCGCGTGCCGTAGATCTCGTGGCGAAAGCGCGCTCCCCCAACCTGATCGAAGACCTGCTTCACGGCGACGCCCGCAAGCTTCGCCCGGAAACGCGAACGGCCATTGCCCGGCTTCGTGACGAATGCCTCTCCGAAGGCGAGGCGCCCGGCGGCGAGGACACCCGCTTCCGTGCGCTTCGCGGAGAGATGGCCCGTCTGGAAGTGGAACTCGGCGAGGGGCCGCTTCGTCCGCCGGCGCTCGTTCGGCGCGCATGGGAGAAACGGGCCTTCCGTCAGTGGAAGGGACTCCTCCACGGGCGCGAACTCGTGATCTACGATCGCGGCACCTCCGGTTGGCGCGCGTTCGTCGTGCGGTCGGGGGGGCGGGTGGAGCATGTCGCGCTCCCGGATGCCGAGGATGCGCTTCGCGGCACCTGGATTCCCCTGCGCATCACGCTGGAGACGGCGGCTCACGCGCCGGTTCGTCGACGCGCCGAGTTCCTCGACCGGACGCTGGACGACTGCACGCGTTCCGTCGAGCAACTGCGGTCTGCTCTGTGGACGCCGCTGTCGCTTGCTTCCCGAGATGTCGTCGTGGTCCCGCACGGGGATCTGCACAGCGTTCCCGTGCAGGCGCTGCCCGTCTCGAACGGAGACGGGCCGCCCTGTGTGTCCCGCCTTCCGCACCCGGCGCTTCTCGGAAGCCGACGCCGAAAGGTTCGCCCGAGCGCGCTCCTTCTCGGCGGTGGAGAAACGGGTACCCGCAAAGAGGTCCGCGAGGTTGGCACGATTCTCCGGCGCAGCGGATTCGATGTGACGGTCTCCGGCCGCCGCGACTCTCTGGGTGACGGGTCCGGTCGTCTCGGTGTGCTGCATGTCGCCGCGCACGGTGTGTTCCACCGACAGGGATGGCTCTTTTCCGGGCTGCGACTGGCGGACGGCTGGCTCGGCTTCGAGCAGCTTCACCGACGCCGTCTTCAGGATTCGCTCCTGCACTTCACCAGCTGCGAATCCGGCCTTGCCGAGAACATGCCCGGATCCGACATGGACGGGTGGATCACCGCCGGGCTCGGGGCGGGTGCGCGGGAGCTTGTGCTTACGCTCTGGAAAGTGGATGACGCATCGTCGCGAGCTTTCGCCTCGGCGTTCTACCCCGCGTGGGTCGGGGGTGCCCCCGCCGCGGAAGCCGCCGCTCTGGCCCGGGATGCGGTCCGCGCGACGATGCCGCATCCGTTCCACTGGGGCCCCTTTGCCGCCGTTTCCGGATAGGCCGCGGCGGTCGCCGGATCACACGCCAGCCGCTCCCGCCGTCGGACTCAGGACACACTTGCCCCTTTTCGTCCATTTCTGTCCGGAATCCCCCTCGCCCGCGGTTTCTCCTCGTCCGTGATTCTGCCGATTTCCGGCTTCCCACGGCCCCTCGGCGTGTTTTTCCCCGCCGCTGCTCCCTCTCCGCCCGTTCGGCACGGTTTTCGCGACCAGAGGGTGTATCAGAAGGTGGCCTTGTGGCCCTTCTGTGTGAGGATGCGGGCGCCTCGGGGTCGATGGGCCCGGAGCGCGGTGCGCCGGTATTCTCGTGAGTCGGGGTTGCTCCTGCGGTACGATAGATCTGTTCAGGTGGTCGCCCCGGCGAGTCCTCTCCCCCCAGGGAGAAATGCCCCACCGCGAACGAGGAGGACGCCATCATGAAGCATTCCGCCAGAGTTCTGGCCGCACTGTGGATCGCCGCGCTTGCGGCGGGCTGCGGGGTGGACCAAGGCCTCCCTACCGCACCCGATGACCCGGCGCGCTCTCGCATTAGCAGCTCGACCGGAGGGTCTCATGGTGGCGGGGGCGGCGACCTTGGGGGCGGTTCCATGGGAATCACCAGTCCCCAGATGGTCGTCCCCGACAGTACGCAGTTTGTCGTCAAGATGCGGCCCGGCGCGGATCCGGAGGCTCTTGTGGACATGTTCGGGCTGGAGATTGTCTACACGGAGGCGTGCGACGGCGGGGTGGCGGTGCTCTACAACAACCCTGCGGGGGTCGACATCTCTCAACTCGATGACTATGCGGGAGTGGAGGAGGCGGCAACGAACCGCGAGGTCTACCTGCTGGAAGGGGCCTCTCTCGTCATCGGGTTCTACGAAGGCGAATGGGATGACGGCACTGCGGGAGACCAAGACGCGCTCGCCCGACTGGAGCTGCCGCGGGTTCACGCGCTCGCGACCGGCGCAGGCGTTCGCGTCGCGGTTCTCGATACAGGCGTCGACGCAGACCACCGGTTTCTCAAGGCGAACCTGGAGCTTCTTCCCGGTGGAAGCACGATGGGGTCTCTGGAAACGAAGAACGGGATCGACGACGACGGAGACGGATATGTGGACGAAGCCTACGGGCACGGGACGCATGTCTCCGGGATCGCGCTTCAGGTGGCGCCTGGGATCACCATCATCCCCATCAAGGTGCTGAACGATGAAGGCATGGGCAGCTTCTGGGACCTCGTTCGCGCCATGGAGATCACGCGGAAGCTGGGGGCCGACATCGTGAACCTGAGCCTCTCGCTTTCGGAGCCGGTCGAGATGTTCGACCGGATCCTGTCGGACTGTGTGTCTCGCGGGGTTCCCGTGGTGGCCGCAGCCGGAAACGCAGGCTGGGGAACGGCCGCATATCCCGGCACCTCGCCGATGACGCTGGGTGCCGCCGCGGTGGACTCGGTGGACGCGCTTGCGGAGTTCTCGGGCGGGGGGCCGGAGATCCATGTGGCCGCGCCCGGCGTCCGTATTCTCAGTTGCTATCCCGGGCAGGGCATGGCGTCCGCCAGCGGCACTTCCATGGCCACTCCCGCAACGGTCGGGTCGGTGGCGATTCTCGTTGAGGGACTGGGGCTTGCGCCGATCACGGCGGCGCACCGGGTGGCGGGAACAACGGACCCCGTCTTCCCGGGATCGGGAGTGTTGCACGGGCGCATCTCGCCGCTGAACGCTCTCACGGAGAAGTAGGCGGTCTTTCGCCTGGAATCGGGGACCGGCTGCCTTCGGGCGTCCGGTCCCTTTTTCGTGCCGGACCTTTCGCAATCCGTCCGTTCGGACTACTCTTCCCATCCGTTCGGCGCTTGCTCCCCTGCGTGGCGGGCACCGTGCGTCATCCCGCTTTTCCGACCGCACCTTTCGTCCTGGAGAACTTGCGATGAAGATCTCGCCGCGTATCCTGCTCCTCTCCGCCTGCCTGTTCTCGATCAGCCTCTGGGGACTTCCCGCCCTTGCCGAGCACCCCGAGCATCCCGGCGAGCACCCGGAACACCCCGGCGAGCACCCCGAGCACCCCGGGTCGCCCCGCGAAGTCTCTCTGGAGGAACTGGGCGACTCCATCGAAGCGTATGTCGCCGCGCAGTCAGCGCTCCTCGGCGGCTTCTTCCTCGTCTGGGACACGCAGGCAAAAGAGGCGCTCGCTCTCGAACTCGTGAAGGTCCACCGGGAGCGGCTGGCCTCTCTCGGTGATGATGTCTACTTCGCCTGCGCGGACTTTCGCGCCACAAACGGGAAGATCTACGACCTCGACATCTTCATGAAAGACAACGGGGAAGCACTGGAGACGACGCAGGTCACCGTCCACAAGGAGGAAGGCGTCGCGCGGTACGGATGGGTCGAAAAGGGCGGCGTCTGGTCGATGGTGTCGCCCAAGTAGCCCGCTGTGCCCATGGTCATTCCGCCGGAGGAGGGGGGGCGACCGCCTCTCCCCGGCACTCCCCGATTGCGAACGTGATTTCCCGCCGGACTTCGGCGTCCTCTTCGCTCTCACTCGCCTCCGCCAGAATCCGGCACCCCGTGCCCCCGATCCGTCCGATGGCCCAGGCGGCGTGCGCACGCACCAGCGCCGCCCGGTCCCGAAGCGCCCGCTCCAGCGCGGGCAGTGTCGAAGCGTCCCCCAGGTTTCCCAGCGCGACGCATGCATTCCGAAGAAGCCCGTCGCGGCCTGCCCGGCGAATGGGGCTTCCCGAGAATCGGCGACGGAACTCCTCTTCGGCCAGCGACAGCAGTCCCGCGATGTCCTCCGGGAAACGCCGGTCTCCCGCCGCGAACGCCGGGTCGCTCGTCTCCACCGCGAACCGGTTCCACGGGCATACCTCCTGGCAGAGATCGCACCCGAAGATCCAGTCCCCGACGAGCGGGCGCAGTTCCCGGGGGATCGCGCCGCGGAGTTCGATCGTCAGGTAGGAGATGCACCGGCGCGCATCCACGCGGTACGGAGCGACGATGGCGCCGGTCGGGCACGCACGGATGCACGCGATACAGCGTTCGCACCGGTTGTCGTGCCCGGGTCCGGAGGGGGCGAGGTCCGCCGTGGTCACCAGTTCCGACACGAAGAACCACGACCCCTCACTCTCGGTGACCAGATTCGTGTGCTTGCCGATCCAGCCCAGTCCCGCCCGCTCCGCCCACTCCTTCTCCAGCACTGGCCCTGAGTCCACCAGCGCCCGCGTGACGGATTCGGGGTCCGCCGCCTTCACCGCGCGTGCGAGCTTCTTCATGCGCCGCGCGATCACATTGTGGTAGTCGCGGCCGCGGGCGTATCGGGACACCCGCCCGACAGGAGACGCCGCGCCTGCCCCGGGTGGCGGCAGGTAGCGCGTCAGGAGCGAGATCACCGTCTTCGCGCCGGGAAGGAGCACCGTGGGGTCAGTGCGCCGGTCCACTCGCCGGGCGATCCACTGCATTTCGGCGTGGAACCCGTCCGCCAGCCATGCCTCCAGCCGGTCGCGATCCCGGCACGGCTCCGCCGGCGCGAACCCGGCGCGCGCAAACCCCAGCGCTTCGGCCTCGCGGGCCACGGCGTCCCGCCTCTCATCTCGTTTCATGGGCGGACATTACCACGGAGCGGCGGCGCGCGTTCGGGTGCTTCCCCGCTGGCGCTTTGCTCCCGAAGGTAGGAGAATGCCACGCTTGCGTCGCGCAACCGGGGAGCGGACCGATGGGCATTGCGGACCTGCACATTCACTCCAACCAGTCGGATGGCGACTGGCCGCCGGAGAAGGTAGTCAGCGCGGCGGCCCATGCGGGGCTCAAGGCGATCGCGCTCACCGACCACGACTCGGTGGCGGGTGTCCCCCGGGCCATGGCTTGCGGGAGGGACTGCGGTGTGGAAGTGCTCTCGGGCATCGAGATCTCCACGCTGGAGGGAGAGGTCGATGTTCATATTCTGGGATACGGGTTCGACCCCGCGCACCCGGAGATCGCGGAACTCCAGAAGCGCTTGCGCACCGTGCGCCTTCGGCGTGCGGAAGAGATCGTCGAGCGTCTGGGGGAGCTTGGCGTTCCGGTGAGCCTGGACGCGGTGCTGGAGTATGCCGGAGAAGGCGGCGTCGGCCGGCCTCATCTCGCGCGTGCGCTGGTGGAGTCGGGCTGGGTGTACACCTACCGCGAGGCGTTCGACCGCTATCTGGGCGACGGCCGCCCGGCCTGCATTCCGAAGGACTCCCCGGCTCCCGTAGACGCCATCGCCATGGTGCATCGGGCGGGGGGGGCGGCGGTTTCGGCGCATCCGGGTGTGTATGGTCCCCCGGAGTGGCTGGACTTCCTGGTGGAGGCGGGCCTCGACGGCGTGGAGGTGCGCCACTCGCTCCATGATGAAGACGCGGAGCGCGCGTTTGCCGAGTACGCGGCGGAGAACGACCTGGTGATGACCGGCGGCAGCGACTTCCACGGCCCGCGCGGCGCCCACTCGACGGTGGGGGCGGTCACGGTCCCGCAGGAGTGGCTGGACGCGTTGAAGGAGCGGATCCGACGCTGGCGTTCAGACGCCGGCGAGGCAGAAACCTCCCCGAAAGCACAGACGAAGTGATAGCCTCCCCGGGTTCTCTCTTTCGAGGAGTTTCGCCATGAATCGGGAACAGGTTGTCATCGTCGGATCGGGCCCTGCGGGCCTGACAGCGGCCATCTACACGGCACGCGCGAATCTGTCACCCGTCGTCATCGAGGGATCGCAGGCCGGTGGTCAGCTCACGACGACGACGGATGTAGAGAACTTCCCGGGGTTCCCGGAGGGAGTGCAGGGGCCGGAACTCATGGCGGCGTTTCGTGCTCAGGCGGAGCGGTTCGGCACCAGGTTTCATCGGGGGAATGTCACCTCGGTGGATCTGTCGGGGTCGCCGTTCACACTGCGCTTCGACGACGGAGAGATTGCGGCCGATGCGCTGATCGTCGCCACCGGAGCCCGAGCCCGGATGCTGGGTCTGGCGAATGAACGCGCGCTCATCGGACGCGGCGTCTCCACTTGCGCCACCTGCGACGGGTTCTTCTATCGCGGAGAAGAGATTGCGGTGGTCGGCGGGGGAGACTCCGCGCTGGAAGAGGCGAACTTCCTGACGCGGTTCGCCTCTACCGTTCATGTCATTCACCGGCGGGACGAGTTCCGCGCGTCGCGCATCATGAGCGATAGAACTCTCGCGAACGACAAGGTCCGCATTCACTGGGACAGCGTGCCGACGGATGTTCTGGCGGGTGAAGACGGATTGGTGCGCGCGGTGGCCTTGAAGAATGTGAAGAGCGGGGAACAGTCGGAACTTCCCGTCAAGGGGCTGTTCATTGCCATCGGGCACCTGCCCAACACGACGATCTTCGAGGGCGGTCTGGACCTGGACGACAACGGGTACATTCAGCTGCACAACGGTCCCTGCGGCACGAGCGTGGACGGCGTGTTCGCCGCGGGAGATGTCGCGGACCACACATTCCGCCAGGCGATCACCGCCTCTGGAAGCGGTTGTCAGGCGGCCATCTCCACCGAGCGCTGGCTCGAAGCCCGGGCCGGGTAGCCCCGAGAGGGAGTCGCCCCCAGCGCCGTTTCTTCAGCCGGAGGGGAACTCATGCCGGTTTTTCTCGCCCACGGCCCCGCGTCGGATCCGTCTCTCGGCGCGGATCTGCTTCTTGTTCCGAACCCCTCGCCCGCGCAGGGACTGGCTCCCCGCCTGGATCGGATCACGCGAGGGGGAGCGCAGGTGGTGGCTCGCGCTGTCGATCTCGGGGACTTCCAGGGGAAGCCGAGGGACACTCTTTCGCTGGTGGTCCCGGGAGTCGTGCGCTTCCCGCGCATCCTGCTGGTCGGTCTGGGGGAGGACGACGGCATCACGCCCGCGTCCGTTCGCACCGCATTCGCGAACGCGGCCCGCGCGCGCGTGATCGATCGTGTGGACTCAGTCGCGGTGGAGTGCGGTGCGCTGGGTACCGGAGCGAGACTTCGCGATCTGGTTGCCGCGGCCGTCGACGGCATTCTGGAGGGAACCTACCGCTGGAGCGCGTCGACGAAGCCCGCGCCGCATCGGCCGGGACGCTGGGTGTTTCTGGCCAGGACAGCACGCGGCGTGACGGGCGTTGAGCAGGGGATCCGCGCGGGTCGTTCTCTGGGCGAAGCCGTGCTCTCGGCGCGTCGCCTTGCGGATGAACCCGCAAACCGAATGTCCCCTGCGGCTCTTGCAGAGGAAGCCCGCAGCCTCGGAAAGCAGCATTCCTTTGCCGTGCGTGTTCTCGGGCCAGCGGGGATCGCGAAGGAAAACATGGAAGCGCTGCTCGCGGTCGGGAGCGCCGCCGCAACGGAACCCCGGTTCATCGTGATGGAGCATGAAGGCGACGGGGGGGCTCCGATCGTTCTTGTGGGCAAGGGGCTGGTCTTCGATTCCGGCGGACTTTCGATCAAGCCCAGCTTGAGCATGGCGGAGATGAAGTACGACAAGTGTGGCGGATGCGCCGTGATTGGCGCCATGCAGGCGGTGGCGTCGCGGGGTGTCCGTCGCCGCGTGATCGGACTGGTCCCGGCTGTAGAGAACATGATCTCAGGGACGGCTTACCGGCCGGGGGATGTCATTGGATCGCGAAGCGGCAAAACGATCGAAGTTCTCAACACGGACGCAGAGGGCCGGATCGTTCTGGCGGACGCGCTGGACTATGCGGTGACCCGGTACGATCCCGCCGCCGTCGTGGATCTGGCCACGCTGACCGGTGCGGTGTTTGGCGCGCTGGGAGATCGGGCCGCCGCCATCCTCGGGACGGACTCGGCGCTGATCCAGCGGCTCCGCGATGCGGGGACCGCGGTGGGTGAGAATCTCTGGCAGCTTCCACTGGAGGACGGGCACCGGCAGGATGTGGAGACACCCAACGCGGATGTCCGCAACACGGGCAAGCATGGCGCGGGCACGATTGCCGGTGCCGCGTTCCTGCGCGAGTTCACTCGTGACGCATCCTGGGCGCATCTGGACATCGCGTCGGTCGGGCGTGCGCGCCGGGGTCCTCATCGTGGCGCGACCGGCTTCGGTGTGCGGCTTCTCACGAAAGCGCTCGCGTCATGGCCGGGCGGAAAGCGGGCGGCCCGAAAATGAACATCGGCTCCATCCGGTGCGATCTGGTTTCCGACGGCACCTTCCGTCTGGATGGCGGTGCCATGTTCGGGGTTGTCCCGCGTTCCCTCTGGGAGCGGAAGACCCCGCCGGACAGTCGGAATCGGATCACGCTCGGCACCAACGCCCTGCTCATCCGGGTCGAGGGCCGGAACATTCTCGTGGATGCGGGGGTCGGGCGAAAGGAGCCGGAGGCGTTCCGGGAGATGTTCGCGCTGGGCGGAGAGACGGACATCGTCACCTCTCTTTCGGAGCAGGGGCTTGCGCCACAGGACATCGATACCGTCGTCCTGACGCACCTGCACTTCGATCATGCGGGGGGGATCACGCGACGCGCCGGAGATGGCGAGGTCGTTCCCGTCTTCCCGAAGGCGCGCCACATCGTGCAGCGTGCGGAACTCGACGACGCGGAGCATCCCACCTCCCGGTCCCGCGCCAGCTACCTTCCCGAGAACTGGGTCCCGGTTCGCGAAGCCGGCCTTCTCGATGTGGTGGAGGGGGAAGTAGAGGTAGCGTCCGGCGTGCGCACGGTTCTGATGAAAGGGCATGTTCGGTCACTGACCGGCGTGCGCGTGGAATCGGGAGACGAGTGCGCGTTCTATCCGACGGACAACATGCCGACCGCGGCGCACATCCCCGCTCCATGGGTGATGGGGTACGATCTCTACCCGCTGGACACCTTGTCGTTCAAGGAGTCGTTCCTTCCGCGCGCCGTCGACGAGGAGTGCGTCGTGTTCTTCGAGCATGATCCCCGCGTCGGCGCGGCCAGAATCCTCCGCGACGGAAAGCGCTGGGCCGTGGAGGAACTCCTTCGCGCTCCCGGGAAGGCGCGCTGACGCATGAGATGCCCCTCCTGTTCCAGCATGGAGAACAAGGTCGTGGATTCCCGAACGACGCGCGACGGCCACGCGATTCGCCGTCGCCGCGAGTGCCTGGCGTGTGAGACGCGCTTCACGACCTACGAGTATGTCGAGCGCACGAATGTTCTCGTCATCAAGAAGGACGGGCGCCGGGAACCCTTCCGCCGGGAGAAACTGGACGAGGGCGTCACGAAGGCGTGCGGCAAGCGTCCGATCCCCCGTGAAGAGGTGGAGGGTCTTCTGGATCGTGTGGAGGGCGCGGTGCAGGCGCTGGGGCAGAGCGAAGTGGAGAGCCGCCGGATTGGCGAGATGGTGATGGAGGAGATGGCGAATCTGGACCAGATCGCCTATGTCCGGTTTGCCAGCGTTTATCGGGAGTTTCGCGATGTGGACCACTTCATGGAAGAGATGAGGCGCGTGTTGGACAGCCGAAAGGGAAACGCATCGTGACAAGTGCGCGGGAGATTCATCGTCGTGTGCTGGACAACGGGCTCACGGTCATTGTCGAGCAGCGCGGGCTGGGACCTGCCGTGTTCAGCGGGGTCGTGTATCGCGTGGGGTCGCGCGACGAGGAGCCGGGGATCACCGGGATCAGCCATCTTCTGGAACACATGATGTTCAAGGGCACGCAGCGGTTCGGGAAGGGGGAGATCGCCGCGCTTGTCGAGCGAAACGGCGGGGAACTGAACGCCTTCACGACCGAAGATGTGACGATGTACCACGAGGTCTTCGCAAGCGATCGCTGGGAACTTGCGCTGGAGATTGAGGCGGAGCGCATGGTGAACCTCCGGATCGACCCGGAGGAACTGGAGTCGGAGCGACAGGTCGTCCTGGAGGAACGGCTCTCCTACCGGGACATTCCCTCCGTGGAGTTGAACGAGGAACTGATGGGCACCGCCTTCCGCTCCAGCCCGTATCGCTGGCCGATCATCGGGAGCGAGGAGGACATTCGCTCCATGGATCACGATGCGGTTCTCCGTCACTATCGGCGTTACTACTCGCCAGCCAATGCGGCGCTCGTGGTGTGCGGAGATGTGACCGCGGACGAAGTGTTCCGAAGTGCGGAATGTCACTTCGGCGCGATCCCCCCCGGAGAGAGTCCCGCGCGGTCTATTCCCGAGGAGCCGGAGTGGACCGATCCCCCGGGTGTCGATCTTGCGCGGAGCGGCCGGCAGTCGCAGCTTCAGCTGTTGTTCCGCGCGCCACGGATTCACTCACGGGAGTCGGAGGCGCTTCTTCTCCTGGGGTGCGTCCTCTCGGGGAGCCGGACGGCGCGACTGGATCTTGCGCTTCTCGAAACGGGGCTCGCGGGTGATGTCTACTTCCAGTACCACGCGAAAGCAGACCCGGGTTCGCTCTTGATCGGCGCGGAACCGACGCCCGGCACGGCCATCGAACAGGTCGAGGAGATCCTGTGGCAGGAGATCGACCGGGTGGCGCATGAGAGCATCCCCCAGGAGGAACTGGAACGCGCGCGCACCTGTGTGGAAGCGGCGCAGGTCTACGCGATGCAGTCGCCCTCCACGCGTGGATTCACTCTTGCGTGGCACGAGGCTCACGGTGATGTGGGGTACACGGATCGTCTCGTCGATCAGTTGCGGTCTCTGGAAGCGGGGGAGGTCCGTGATCTGGCCCGTCGGCTTCTTCGGCGTAGCGGATGTGCGCGCGGACGCGTTCTCACTCAAGATTCGCGTGGAGGCCCCGGGAGTGCGCCCCCGCCTCCGGCGGAACAGGGAGTATCCCTCCACGGCGTCTTCTGTCCGCGCAGGCGTTTCGCCACCGGACTCGGGGCGGTCCCTGCCGCGCGGCGTTCCGTCCTCAGGAATGGCGTGCGCGTTCTTCTCCAGCCGGATTCCTCGGACCCGTTCGTGTCGCTCTCGATGGTTCTTCACGGAGGAGCAGCATTCGATCCTCCCGGGCGGGAGGGTCTTGCCGGGCTCACCGCGGCCATGCTGGAGCGCGGCCCCGAGGGAGAATCGCATGTGCAGTTCATGCGACGCTTCGAGTCGATCGGAAGCCACCTCACCATCGTCGCGGGCCGGGAACTCGTGCATGTGAGCTGCCGCTTCCTTTCCCGGCATGCCGAAACCGTGCTGGAGTGGATCGGCGGGGCGCTGAGAACGCCCGCTCTTCGCGCCGGGGATCTGGAGGTCATCCGTGCGCTCGCTCTTTCGGATCTGGAGTCGCGGGCGGAGGATCTGTCGGATGTCGCCGAGGACCTGTTCATCCGGGGTGTTGCCGGAGATCACCCGTTCAGCCGCCTCCCCCACGGGACGAAGACCGGGGTGGAGGCGGTTACGCCGGAGGATCTGCGCGCGTTCTTTGCGGCGCACTACCGCCCCGACGGGGCGCACCTCGCGCTCGTGGGAGATTTCGACCCGGAGCGAATGGAGCGTGCGCTGGCGCGAGAGTTCGGTTCGATTGCGCTGCCGGACTCTCCACGAGAATCGCTGCCGCCGTTTCGCCCGTCGGATGCGGCTCGTACATGGGTTGAGAGCCGACCGGAAAAGGGCCAGGCGAAGATCTACCTGGGCGGCAAGGGGTTTGGCGTGAACGACCCGGACCGGTTCGCGGGCGTGACGCTGAATCTCATCCTGGGCGGCAGTGCCATTCGCTCCCGACTGGGCGACACCATCCGGGATGACCGGGGGCTGGCCTATACGGTCTACAGCAGGAACTACGAGTGTTCTTCCGGCGGATTCTTCACGGTCTGTCTGGGAACGAGACCGGAGAATGTGCTGGCCGCGGTGGAGGCGGTTCGCGAGCAACTGGACCGGCTGGTCTCAGACGGCGTGACCGATACGGAGCTGGAGGATGCCCAGAGCTTCCTGACGGGTTCCTTTCCTTTGCTGTTCACGACCTACGGCCGCCTGTCGCGGTTCTGGGCGATGAGTTCCGTCAACGAGTGGCCGGAAGACTATCTGGGCGAGTACCGGGGTCGCATTCGCGCACTGACCAAGGCCGATCTGGAGCGCGTGGCGAAGCGACTCGCGCGCGGCGCGAAGGTTCTTGCGGTGGCGGGCCCCGTGGACGAGGGACTGGCGCCGGTCGGAGGTGTGGCCCACGATGGCTCCTGACGACGCTCCGCGGAAGCCGGCGGCGGAAGCCGGGGGCGGTCCCGGCGAGATGACGCTCGTCGAGCATCTGGAGGACTTGCGCAAAGTCCTCTTCCAGTCGGCGGCGATTCTGGCCCTCGTGTCCGTCGGGACCTGGTTCGTCTCGGAGAGAGCACTCGAAATCCTGATTCGTCCGGCGGTTCAGTTCGGCGGCTCGGACCGGCTGGTGTTCCTTTCTCCCACCGGCGCTTTCCTGATGCGACTGAAGATGTCCGTGGGGCTGGGCGTCCTGCTGGCGGCTCCCGTCCTCATGGAGCGGCTCTGGTCCTTCGTCGTCCCGGGGCTGCTTCGGAAGGAGCGCCGCTTCCTTCTGCCGGTCGTCGCCACTTCGGTCGTGCTCTTCTATCTGGGCGTGGCCTTTGCGTACTTCGTGATTCTCCCGGTGTCGATGTCGTTCCTGGTCGGGTTCGGGACGGAGCACCTTCAGGCGATGATCTCCGGTGAGAACTACTTCGCCTTCGCGGTGCGACTTGCCGTGGCCTTTGGCGGCGTGTTTCAGTTTCCGCTGGTGGTGACGCTCCTGACGCTCTGGGGGGTGATGGATCCCGGCTTCCTGAAGAAGTACTGGAGGTACGGCGTCGTGGTCGTGTTCGCGATGTCCGCGATGATCACGCCGCCGGATGTCGCGTCCCAGCTCCTGATGGCGGGACCGGTTCTCCTGCTGTACGGGATTTCGATGGGGATCGCGGCGATGATCGCACGGAACCGCGGGCGAGCGCGGGACGAGGAGAAGAAACAGGACTGAGCCTTGGATAGACCCTTTTCAGGACCCGGGAGTCCAGTATACTGTGTGCGGCCAGAATGTCTCCTGAAGACACCGCACGAGAGGTGAAGCGTGGATCAGACGAAACACAGCCGCCGCAGGTTCCTGGACATTCTCCTGGGAACCGGCCTTCTGGGGTGGCTTGGCGCCATCCTGTATCCGGTCGCCCGGTATCTGGTGCCGCCCCCGCTGGCGGAGGAGGCCGTGGCTTCCGTCATCGTGGGGAAGGCGGCGGACTTCGCGCCGGATTCCGGCCGTATTTTCCGTTTTGGGCGCAAGCCCGGGCTTCTGGTTCGAACGCCGGACGGAGACTTCAAGGCGTACAAAGCCACCTGCACCCACCTGGATTGCACGGTGCAGTACAAGCAGGACCTGGGCGTGATCTGGTGCGCCTGCCACAACGGCAAGTACGACCTGGAAGGCAGGAACATCGCGGGTCCGCCGCCGCGGCCTCTGGATGCGCTTCGTGTGGATCTTCGCGATGGCGAGGTCCATGTATCGAGGCCGGCATGAGCGGCGGGGAGCCGTCGCGCGGGAACGGCAAGCCTTCCAGACTCTACGGCTGGATCGACGAGCGCTTTCAGATCGGGAAACTGGTGGAGTTCGCGGCCCACAAGACGGTGCCCGTCCATCATGAGTCGCTCTGGTACTACTTCGGCGGTGTCACGCTCTTCCTGTTCATGATCCAGGTCGCGACAGGCATCCTCCTGATGCTCTACTACAAGCCGGGCGCGGAGACCGCGTTTGAAAGCGTGCGGTTCATTCTCTCGGAAGTGGAGTTCGGGTGGCTCGTGCGGGCCATTCACTCCTGGTCCGCCAACCTCATGATTCTGGCCGCATTCATCCATATGTTCAGCGTGTTCTTCACCCGGGCGTATCAGAAACCGCGCGAGTTGACCTGGGTGACGGGGATGGTCCTGCTTCTGCTCGGCCTCGGGTTCGGGTTCAGCGGATACCTCCTCCCGTGGAATGAACTCGCGTTCTTCGCCACCAAAGTCGGCACGGACATCATGGGCGTGCTTCCCGTCGTGGGGACGGCCATGCTCTCGCTGCTTCGTGGCGGAGAAGATGTCACGGGCGCCACGCTCTTCCGCTTCTACGGAATTCATGTGGCGGTTCTTCCCGGGCTCATGGTCATGATGCTGTTCGTCCACCTGATGTGCGTTCAGCGACAGGGGATGAGCGCTCCGCAGTCATGGGAGTCGAAGCCTCCGCGGGAGCGGAAGTCCATCTCGTTCTTCCCCAGTTTCCTGCTGCGCGACGCACTGCTCTGGCTCATCGTTCTCAATGTGCTGGCCGTATTGGCGGTGGTTGCGCCGTTTGGGATCGGCCCCTTTGAGTGGCCGCTGGGGGAGAAGGCGGATCCATTCCTGCCCGCTCCGGAGGGCATCCGCCCGGAGTGGTACTTCATGTTCATGTTTCAGACGCTCAAGCTGCTTCCCGCGCATGTCGGTCCGATCGAAGGGGAGCTTCTCGGAGTGCTGGCCTTCGGTCTGGCCGGGCTTCTCTGGATACTCATTCCCTTCTTGGACCGGTCGAAGCCGGGTTCGGTGGGCGCGCGCGTCGTTCAGGGGATCGGATGGTGCGTGGTGATCTTCATCGTCGTCATGACCGTGTGGGGGTATCTCACATGAAAGCAGATTCCATGATGACCCGATTCGGCGCGGCGTTTCTCGTGGCGCTCTTCGCGCTGCTTCCGGCTGGTTGGGCTGCCGCGGAGATTCCCGCGGAAGACCGGTGCTCGGTGTGCCATGCGGAAGAAGAGGACGGCGAAGTGGATGTCGGCCAGTTCCATGCGGTGGATGTGCACGCGCGGGCCGGACTCTCGTGCGTGGACTGCCACGGTGGAGACTCCACCACGGACGACGAAGACGCCGCCATGGACGAAGACGCCGGGTTTGTCGGGGCGCCCGGAGCGCTGGATACGCCGGAGTTTTGCGGCAGGTGTCATGCGGACCCGGAGTACATGCGCACCTTCAATCCCGCGATTCCCGTGGACCAGCTTTCGCAGTACCTGTCGAGCGGCCACGGCTTGCGGAACCGGGAGGGGGATCCGCGTGTGGCGACCTGCGCGGACTGTCACGGCGTCCATGAGATGCGTGCGCCTTCGGAGCCCAAGTCGCGGGTGCATCCGCAGAGGATTGCGTCGACCTGTGGAGAGTGCCACTCGGACGCGAAGCTGATGGATCGCTACGCCCTGCCGGCGGATCAGGTGGAACTCTACGAAGGCAGCGTTCACGGGAGACTGGTCGTGGAGGGCAAGGATCTCTCTGCGCCGACCTGCAACGACTGCCACGGAGACCACGGAGCGTTGCCTCCGAATGTGGCCTCCATCCACGCGATCTGCGGCAACTGCCATGTCTTCAATCGGGATCTCTACGCCAGCAGCGTGAAGCGCTCCATCTTCGAGGACATCGAGGAGCACGGGTGCGTCACCTGCCACGGCAATCACGGAGTTCAGACGACCGGGGACTTCTGCATCGGGCTTGCCGAAGGCGCCTTCTGCGTGGAGTGCCATGAGGATGACGGTTCGGACGAGTCGGAGAAGATCCTCTCCATGCGCGCCCTTCTGGACACTCTGAATCACGCGGTGGAAGAAACGCACGGGCTGATCGAGGAGGCGGAACAGAAGGGAATGTATGTCACGGACCTGGAGTTCCTCTGGAACGATGTCCGGCAGAAGCAATTCCACGCGCGGACCGGGATCCACATGTTCGATCCGGATTCGCTGGGCGTGCTCGTCTCCGACGGCCTGGCGCTGGCCGACAGCGTTCGTGCCGGGGGTACGGAGTCGCTGGAGGAGTTCCGATTCCGTCGGAAGGGACTTCTGATCGCAACGCTTCTCATCACGGTGCTGGGAATCTCCCTCTCCTTCCGGATTCGCTCACTGGACGAATAGTTCTTTCCCCGGACGGAGACTGACCTCAGACGACTGCGCCCGTCTCTTCACATGGAGGGGCGGGCGTGTTTCATCCGGGCGGCCATCTGTGGTACCCTTGCGTACCCCCCCCACGGACCTGCCACCAAGGAGATACCGGATGCATCCGGGCAACACCCGTGCGACTGTGCGCCAGAGCGCTCCGCTCTCGCCTGCTTCCCTGACTTCGTGTTCTCTTGCCCTTCTGTTCCTGCTGGCATCGGTACTCCCCGCCTCGGCCGGAATGAGTTCTCCTCCCGCATCTCTTCTCGGGATGGGGGCCGCCCCCTCCGGCGTGGAGGTTCTTGAGCTTCCTCGGTTGGATGTGTCGGCGCTTCTCTCGGAAGACGAGGCCGCTTCGATGACTTCCCCGGGCCCGATCCGCTATGCGGAACCGATGGATGTCTTCGTGACGCCGTCGAGCCACGGCACCCGGGAGACGCTTCCCACCGGCGAGCGCCTCTGGCGGCTTGCCATCCGTGCGCCCGGCGCGACGGATCTGAATCTGGGCTTCGCATCCTGCAATCTCCCGTATGGCGCCACCATTCATGTGAGCAGCCGAGTGCGGGACTACTATCAGGGGCCGTATACGGCGGAAGATGTCACGGAAACCGGCGAACTCTGGTTGCCGGTCGTTCCCGGCGATGAGTGCGTGCTGGAAATGCTGGTGCCGGAGAAGGTCAAGGCCGAGCCGCGATTCGAACTGACTCATGTCGGGTACGGATACCGGGACCTCTTCCATCTTCAGGTGCCCGGCGGGCGGCAGGGCTGGTGCAACAACGATGTGATCTGCCCCGAGGGAGATCCCTGGCGCGATGAAATCCAGAGCGTGGCCGTGTACTCGACCGGCGGCAGCCTCATGTGTACCGGGTCCATGGTGAACAACACCAACGGGGACTTCCGGAACTACTTCCTGACCGCGAACCACTGCGGCGTGACTTCCGGGAACGCATCGAGTCTGGTGGTCTACTGGAACTACGAGTCCCCCAGTTGCGGGGCGCTTTCCGGGGGGTCTCTTTCACAGAACCAGTCGGGGGCCACTTTCCGTGCCCGGCGTTCGGATGTGGACTTCTGCCTTGTGGAGCTGAACTCCGATCCAAACCCGGCCTATCAGGTGTACTACGCCGGGTGGGACAACTCCGGGTCCACCCCGGGCGGGAGCGTCGGCATTCATCATCCGAACACGGACGAGAAAGCCATCAGCTTCAACACGAACTCTCTCTCCACGGGGAACAGCTGCATCGGGAGCGGGGGGTCGAACACTCACTGGTATGTCGATGACTGGGAAGACGGCACCACCGAGCCGGGGTCTTCCGGTTCCGGGCTGTGGGATTCCGGCACGCACTCTCTGGTCGGTTTCCTTTCGGGGGGTCTGGCGTCGTGCAGCAACATCAACTACGACTGCTACGGGAAGTTCTCCGTGGCGTGGAACGGGTCTTCGTCGTCGGCGCGTCTGAAGGACTGGCTGGATCCGGGCAACACCGGCGCATCGAGTGTTGCGGGATCGTATCCGTCCGGCATCGGCAGTCTGCAGTTCGTCGCCGAAGCATCCACCGACGCTTGCCCGTCCAGCGCAGCCAATGTGAACGGGATCTGGGAACCGGGCGAAACGATCACCGTGAGTGTGGACCTTCGCGCATCCGGCGGAGACCACACCGGCATTCAGGGAGTTCTGTCCTCTTCAACACCCGGGGTGAGCGTCACGGACGGAACGGCTTCCTGGTCGAACATGGCGAATGGCACGGTGGCCACCAGCCAATCGCCGCACTTCACGCTGGAGTTGGACCCGACCATCGCCTGCGGGACAACCATCGCGCTGGACCTTTCCGTCAGCAGCGCCGAGGGCGGCCCCTGGTCGCACTCCTTCAGCGGCACTGTGGGAGAGCAGCTCATGCCGTCCGGGCTTCCGGCGTCGATTCCGGACAACAGCTCCGCCGGTGTTTCCACAACGCTGGATGTGGGATCGAGCTTCACGCTGTCGGATGTGAATGTGAATGTCTCGATCAACCACAGCTATGTCGGCGACCTGAAGATCGTGTTGCAGAGCCCTTCCGGGACTTCCGTGACGCTGCTGGATCGCCCGGGACGAACCACTTCCGGATACGGATGCAGCGACAACGACATGGCCGTCACCTTTGACGACGCGTCCGGCGTGAATCTGGAGAGCCACTGCTCCGGTACGACGCCGTGGTACTCGGGGACGGGCGCACCCTTTGCGTCATTGAGTGCGTTCAACGGTCAGAATGTCTCCGGAACCTGGACGCTGACGGTGTCGGATCATGCGGGCAGCGATACCGGAAGCGTGACCAGCTGGTCGCTCGACACGACGCCGGTCCTTCAGGGGGCCTGCACCGTCTGCGAAGACACGCAGACCGGCGTGGGCGAAGTCTCCCAGGCGGCCTCCGGGGAGTTTCTCTCCGCGAACCGCCCGAACCCCTTTGACGGCGTGACGGAAATCTCTTTCCACCTGAGCGGCAGTTCCACGGCACGGCTGGATGTGTTTGATGTGTCCGGGCGCCTCGTGCGGACGCTTGTGGATGGAGTCCACAAGGCCGGGAGCCACACGGCTCGCTGGGACGGGCGGGACTCAGCCGGCCGTCTCGTGTCGGCGGGGGTGTATTTCTACCGGCTGGAAGCGGAGGGCCGGACGGAGATGCAGAGGATGAGCGTTCTTCGGTAAGCCGTGGCTACTTCCTCTTGACTTTGACGCGGCCTCCGGGGGGTTCCCCGGGGGCCGCGCTTGTTCCGGGGTTCTCAGCCGGGTATCGTCGCCCGGGGCGTAGCCGATGGCTTCGCATGGCGGGAGTTTCCGTGCACAGAGGAGGTTGCTCATGAAAGGCGAACCCACCGGTTGGGTTCAACGATGCGGGTCACTCCTGCTGCCGGTCATGCTGGTATGGCTGGCGGCCGGATCGGCGGTCGCTCCGGGATGGGAGCGGCTCCCGATTGACACACTGGATGAAGCCATGCCGAGTGGCGTCTACTTCGTCCGAATTCTCGTCGACGGCGAGATCTCCGGAGCGCAGAAGATGCTGATGTTGCGCTGAGAAGAGACCGGATGCGCCTGGCCGGCTTCGCGTCCGGCCGGGCGCGAAGCCGGCCCGCACAATGGGGCGCCTTGCATATTCTGGTGCGGCTCCGCGTCCTGCACGCAGAGTGCACCGCCGCCATTACCGAATCACGACCACCTTCGCCACCGACCCGGTGCCGTCGGCGATCATCCGCGCGAAGTAAGTCCCCGCGGCCACGGGTGTCCCCTCCGTGTCGCGGCCGTCCCATGGAACCGCCAGGGTGCCGGGTACGGCCTGGAAGCGGGACATCGCCCGGACGAGCCTTCCCGACGCGTCGTGGATGGTCACGCGGACGCGGCCCGGTCGGCTCACGGTACCGGTCAGCGTGGTGGAACCTGAGAAGGGGTTGGGAGATGCGTTCACATTCATGGAGCGTCCGGACGCCGTTTCGGCGTTCCCCTGCTCTCCCGCTCCGGTGACCGAGGTTCGGAGGTAATAGAGAATGGCCTGCGCGCGGATGGTGTAGTGCGGTTGCGTGTGCCCGGTGTAGTTGTAGTCGCAGTCGGCGCAGGTGGAACCGCTGACGCAATCCGGATTCGACGGTCTGCAGAAGTTCTCATACGGCTCGATGTCATAGTCCAGCGTGATCGGCTGGCCGGGGGTGAAGGAAGACGTGATGTCCACATTCCACGGCTTCACATCCGCTCCCGGGCACCATCCCGCGCGGGCGAAAGTCCAGGTGCCTCCCTGCGGGCTGCACGGATTCACCGAGCAGTCCGTACGCCAGAGGTTGTGCGAGTAGGTGTCGCCGCCCGCAATCAGAGAGTGCTCTTTCCGGCAGAACTCCGCGCAGTTGTCCGTGTTGCCCTGTCCGTGTCCGCTTGCGAGCACGCGCACCTTGATCTTCGCGGTGGCGGGATCGGTGGGGATGGTCATGGGCTGGAAGGCCGCATCCACGGGGTTGTCCGGGTCGCCGTAGGTGGCGTGCCCCGCCTGCCACAGGTTGGCCACACGGTAGGGTTCGTATTCGCGTTCCCCTTCAATGAACGCAAAGTCCAGCGTGGCAAGCCACCCGCGCGTTCCTCCGATCCAGCTTTCGATGTAGTTCCGGAGCGTGACTTCTCCCGTGAGAAGGGTCTTGTACGGCGAGACATTGATCTCCCAGGTGCATGTGCCCGGACCGCCGCCTCCGGTGATGTCATACGGTGTGACGATGCGGGCGATCTCCGTCATCTCGGTGTCTCCCACCACCTGCAGGTACCCGAGCCGGTCCCACGGGTCGCAGTCCCCCGGGGAGGTCGGGCAGCCGATCGTGTAGAAGAGCACCACTTGCGAATACGCGAAGGGATCGTCGGGGAAGGTGAACGAGCTGTCGTGGGGGGTGGCCCAGTTGATGAAGTCCTCCTGAAAAGTACGGACCCAGGTGGTGTCACCCGGTGCGGCCGCAGCAGGGACGGCCACCAGACAGACGAGAAGGGCCAACGCAAACCGGGATCGGGCGGGGCGGGGTTCCATCACGCTCTCCTGGATTCTGGAGGAGGCACGCCGAAGTGCCGACGACGACAACCCGATTGTATCGTGTTCCCCCCCCGGGAAACAAGAGGGCCGCTACGGGGAGCCGCCCAGATAACCCAGGCTTTTCAGGCGGTCGAGCTCTTCGCGGGAGAAGCGCCGCTCAAACGGGATGTCGGGCATGGGCGCGCGGTGGATCCATTCGTCGAGGAGAGCTCTGGCCCGCTCGGTCTCCGAAGGATTGGCAGCGGAAAGGTCGGCGGTCTCCATCGGGTCGGCGTCCAGATCGAAGAGGCGGACCGTGCCGCGCGTTTCGTTGAAGACCGACTTCCATCGGCCCGCGCGAACGGACCAGCGCGTGTCGCGATGTCGCGGGGGGTCATCCTCCACGACCGAGGCGAACGACACCCGGTCCGGCTCACGCGTGCCCGCGAGCAATGACTTTCCGAAGGAGCCGCCCGGCGGCGCGGTGCCGAACCAATCACAGATGGTCGGCGCAACATCCGCCAGCGAGACTCGATCCCGCCGAAGAGCCGCGGCCTCCCCGGGCAGGCGGAGGATCAGGGGAATGCGCAGGAGTTCTTCGTAGAGGAACCGTCCGTGGTCGTATCGGAATTCGCGTCGCTCCTCCAGCGACTCTCCGTGATCCGCGGTCACGAGCACCGCCGCTTCCGGGCCCGCCGCGCGCAGGAGTTCCTTCAGAAAGAGGTCGGCGGTTCGAATCTCGCCGTCGTAGAGGTCCGTCATGCCGTGGCCGCCGCGCGGAGGGACGGTCTGCGGGAGTGGATCATACGGGGCGTGCGGCGCAAGCAGATGCACCCACAGGAAGCGATCGCGGTCCCGGTTCTCTTGAAGCCAGCGCGCGGCGTCCCGGCAGGCGGTGAGGTCGTCGCCGTCGCGAGTCTCCCATCTTCCGAAGCCGCGCTGGAGCCCGCGGAGCCTCGGGATGGGATTGCCGAAGAAGGCCGTGGCGATGCCGGCATCTTCCAGAACCTCCGCCAGCGTCGCAGGGACATCGGCCAGCGGGAGGTGCCAGTACACCAGGCCGTGCTCGGCAGGGCGCAGTCCCGTCGCGATCGTGCCCATTGCGGGCATGGTCCACGAGGATACGGACGCGCACTCAGCGAAGACCACCGACCCGGCGGCCAGTCGATCGAGAACGGGCGTCGTGCCGCGCGGGTACCCCCACTCTCCCAGATGATCGGCGCGGAGCGTGTCCACAGTCACCAGAAGGAAGATGCGCCCGTCGTCCGCGCGACCGCCGCATCCGGACAGCGTCACCACCGCCGCCGCGGCAAGTGGCGCGAGGTGCGCCCGCCACACGGTCAATTCACGTACCCCAGGCTCCGGAGCGCGTCGCGCACATTCGCCTCCTCTTCGGCGGATTCCGCGCGGATCGGCCGGGCGCCCAGCGGTGGGCGGCTGGTGAGATCCCGTCGCAGGTCGGACTCCAGCATCTCCAGATACTGTGACCGCTCCTCGCTCAGGTCGGTCTGCTCCGCCGGGTCGGCGACGAGATCGTAGTAGCGCCACCGGCCCGCTCTCGGCTCCCAGACGACCTTGTGCTTCTCCGTGCGAAGCGCGTAGAGCGGCCTGCCCTTCTCCGGAAGAGGGTGCGTCTCCGCGAAGAGCGGCGGTGCGTCGCCCTCGCCGGGGGGGTCACGCAGGAGGTCCCGCCCGGTCATGCCGGAAGGGGCGTCCATCCCGAACATCGCCAGGATCGTCGGCGCGACATCGGTCGTGGCAACTCCCGTCTGCACAAGGCGCCCCGCATCGACTCCGGCTCCGGCCGCGAGAAGGGGCACGCGCAGGGAAGGTTCATAGAGGTGGATGTCGTGTCCGAAGTAGCGATCGTGATCGAAGAGCCCTTCGCCGTGGTCCGCGGTCAGAAGGATGGTGGCGCCGGGAGCGGCCCGCACCACCGTCCCGACGCAGGCATCGAGGAAGGTCACCTCCGCCGCATAGCGCGCGGTCATGGCTTGTACCTCTTCGCGCGCGGGTTCGGGGCCTTCCCGAAAGCGCGTCTGGGCTTCGTGAAGGTCCTCGCCCGATCCGTACGGCCCCGGCACGCCGTACAGGAGTCCCATCGGCGCGGGCGGTGTATAGGGCAGGTGGGCGTCGAAGTAGTGGACCCACAGGAAGTCCGGATTCCCGGACAGGAGTTCCAGCGCGGCGTTTGTGGTCCAGACGCCCTGCCCGGGGGCCAGGCGGTACTGCTCCGGGATGATCCGGTACTTCGCAAAGCCCCGGTCGAGGCCGAGTTCACGGCCCAGAACGATCGGGCTGGACACGACCGCGGCGGAGTTCAGGCCCCGCGCGCCGAGCACCGAAGGGATCGTCGCGACGGAGGGCCTGAGGCGCATCCGGTTGGCGACCAGTCCGTGGTCGCGCGGGTGGGCGCCGCTCAGGATCGACGCGTGCGAGGGCGTCGTCAGCGGGATGGGGGTGACGGCCCCGCTCCACTGCGTGCCGCGTCGCGCCAGTTGGTCCAGCCGGGGCGTGCGCACCGTGGGGCTCCCGGCGCATCCCATGTGGTCCGCACGGAATGTGTCGAGCGTGATCAGTATGACCTGTGGCGCGTCCGTCGCCACGGGTGGCTCTTTGCCGCCGGTGCATCCGGCCGCGAGGAGCGCAGCCGGGAGTGCGGCGAGAAGGACGGCACGCGCGCTTGTCATTCGATGTACCCCAGTGATCGGATTCGCTCTTCGAGATCACGCGTCGCGGGATCCTCCGGCAGTTCCGGACGCTTCCACGGTCCGGTCTCCCAGGTGGGGACGGACCGAACGGGGTGCGCGGCACGCCAGTCGTCGCGCAGAAGGCGTGCGGCCGGCACTCCGTCCATGTCCTCGCCCCAGGGAAGTCCGTGGTACACCAGAATCGTCGGAGTGATGTCGATGGCGTCCACGGAGTCCGCACGCACGCCCCGGCGCACGCCCGGCCCCGCAAACAGAAAGAACGACTGCCGCCGGTGCTCCCCGGAGATCCCCTTCTTCTCGTAGCGTTCCGTGGACGGCTGAAAGCCGTGGTCACTCACGATCATCACCGCCCGCTCGCTCCCTCCGGCCTCCACGAGTTCACCGATCATCCCGTCCGCGAAGGCGTAGTAGCGTTCGATCGTCTCTCCGAATATCTCGCGCTCCCGGACGGAAGGGGCCGTGCCCGCTCCTTCCGGATCCATGTCCTCCCAGAGGAAATGCTGAAGGACATCGACGCCTTCGTAGAAGACGCCGAACAGTTCGGGAGACTCCCGGCGAAGCAGATGCATGCCTGCCGCGTGATGCGTGCGGTCCACGGAGTGCGCGATGGAGAACTCGCTCACCTTGTCGAACTTCCGGAAGCGGTCGGGAAACCGGTAGCCATCGGGAAGATCGGCGAAGCGCGAGAGATCGTCGACCCCGATGGAGTCGCGCGGGACGCGAAGCGGAGCCAGTTCCGCCGCCAGTTCCTCGGGCCAGGTCTGTCGGGCCTGGAAGACCGGCTCTTCCACCTCTCGCTCGAAGTCCCGGCCCAGATCGAATCGGGACACGGAGAAGTGGTCGGACACCATGAATCCCCGGATTTCCTCCGCAGGCCAGGTTACCCACCAGCCCACGAAGCCCGCAGTCCTGCCGCTCTCCGAAAAGAGATTCCATAGGGCGCGGCAGGTTCGGGAGGTGGAAGGCGTCGGGATCTTGCGGTCCATTCCGGGGACGCTCGTCATGAACGCCGTGACGCCGTGGCGTTCGGGAAGGCGGCCCGTGGCGATGGTCGTCCAGAGAACCGGAGACCAGCTGTAATCGGGGTTGGAGAGCATGATGCCCGACGCACCCGCTCGCAGCAGTGCCGACAGCACCGGCAACTTGCCCTGCCGCACGAGAGGGAGCGCGAGCCGCCAGTCCGCTCCGTCCAGCGCGACGACGGTGGACCGGGGCGGGCGTTCCGCTTCCGGGGACGAGCAGGACGCCGCCGACACCACCACGACGGCGCACGCGGCGAAAGCAACGAACCCGGACCCTCTCACTGAATGTACCCCAGCGCCCGCAACCTGCGGAGGAGCTCCTCATCGGCGTCGGAGGGGATGGCCTCCTGTTCCTTCCACTCTTCCGTGTCGTGGGTCTCCACGGTGTCTCGCGGACGGTCCCGCTTCCACGCACTTGTGAACAGCTCCTCCAGCACGCGCCCGTCCATGTCCAGCCCGACGGGATACCCCAGAAGCGCCAGCACCGTGGGGGTGATGTCGGCGAGTTGCGTCTTCTTCTCCGGACTGGATCCCGGGCGAATGCGATCTCCCGCCGCGATCAGGATTCCATCCGGCCCGTCCTTGTGTCCGTGCGCATGGAAGCCATGGTCGGAGACGATGATGATCGTGTCCCCGGGCCGCCGGTAGCGCAGGACTTCGCCGAGGAGTCCGTCCGTGTATTCGTAGTAGCGCTCGATTACCTGCCCGTACCGCGGGATCTCCTCCGGCGGGAACGGCGGGTAGGCCGCCGGTTCGAAGTACTTCCAGTAACGATGCCCCACCACATCCACGCCGTTGAAGTAGACCGCCACGAGATCGAGATCCGGGTCGGTCTCCAGCAGATGCACGGCGGCGTTGCGGTAGGTCTCATCCGCGGCCCATGCCCACTGGAACCCTTTGACGAGATCCATCTCCATCTCGCCGGGAAGGACATCCATGAACGGCAGCATGTCTTCGCGGACGACATCCTCCGCGGAGACAATGCCGGGGCGAAGCTTGTCGAACAGGTCCGCCGGCCAGGTCTGGTTTCCGACATTCTCGTGAAGCGTGCCCTTGGTGGGCTTGTCGGGAGTGCCTGTCTGGGAAAGGGGGATATGGCTCGACACCATGTACCCCTCCACCTCTTCCGCGGGCCAGGTCACCCACCACCCGACGAAGGCGGAGCGGCCTCCCTGGTCGCCCACGATGTTCCACAACGCTTTCGTCTTCCGGAGGTTTGAGGTCATGTGCATGACGCGGGATGTCCTCGTGACCTTCTTCCCCTTGGTCTTACTCTTCTCCGACTTCTTCTTCCCGGTTCCGCGCATGGGGCGGTATTTCGTTTCGACGACCGTGAAGTCATTGATCCCGTGCTTCTCGAAGCTCTTCCCCGTGGCGACCGTCGTCCAGAGCGCCGGGCTCCGGCACGGCGTCAGCGAAGCGAGCGGCGCGCGCGTGCCCTCGTCGATGAGCGCGGCGAGGTTCGGGAGCCTGTCCTCCGCGAGAAGCGGGTCGATGCGATCCCAGGTGGCTCCGTCGATTCCGATGAGGAAGACGCGCCGTTTCCCGGCGGGGGGAGTGCCGCAGGAGAGAACTCCCGCAAGCAGGGCAAGCAGCGCAGCCGCTCCCGCGGCGCGTGCGAATCGTCTCAGGATGGTGCACTCCTTTCCGAAGGCGATGATGCCCGCCCCGTTCCCCGTCCCCACGCCAGAGTTCCCGCGATCAGCGCGAGCAGCGCACCCAGGCTCAGGATGGCCCCCTTGCGATACTCGGGGGGATCGTAGCGGAAGATCACTTCCCGGTCACCGGGGTCTACGCGAACTCCGCGAAAGAGATGGTCCACCCGGTGAATCGGCACGACCTTCCCGTCGATCGAGGCTTTCCACCCCGGATCGTGGCTGTCGGCGAGCACGAGAAGCGCCGGCCTGCGGGCGTTCACGCTCACCCGGACCGCCTCCGCGGCATAGGACTCCACGCGTGCGGCTCCCGCCTCGCCGCCCGGCGCGTCGGTGAGCCCGGGAATCGGGGATTCGGAAGCGGCGGAAGCGGAGGGATCGAATGACGGGTGCGACATGGCGCGGAGGACGGCGTCTTCGTTCGGGAACACGCGAACGCCGCCGACGAGTCGTACGCGCGGGACCGCCCCGGCATTCTCCAGGATGGCCATGTCCGTGTCGTGCACCGTGGCGAAGCCGGGGAGTCTTGTTCCCGGCGCGGCCAGCACGAACCGCACATTCATCGCGTCGAGCAGTGGGGAGGAGAGTGCGGCGGCGTTTCGGACACCCCGGAAGTTCCCGCGCTTGACGACCGTGGCGGGATCCAGCGCGTGCATGGCACTCCGGTACCGCCGGGTGTTGATGGAGTCGAACCCGAGCGCGTCCTCGATTCCATACGGGGCGCCGGTGGACGGCGGCAGGACTCCACGGAACTGTCCGCGTACCGTCTCGTACCGGATGACCCGGAACGGGCCTTCGGCTTCCCGCCGCTTCGCAAGAAACTCGAGACTCCCGCCGGGTGTGGCGTCCCGGAAGATGGCGGATTCGGGCTGCATCACATTCATCTTCCAGGCGACGCGCCCCAGGTCGGCGCCCGTGAGCAGGAGCGCAAGGATCAGAAACGCCCCGCCGCCGATCCGCGCGGAGGTGCGAAGCGTGACGAGGGCCAGAGCCGCCGCCGCCGCGCAGAGGCTCCAGACGCCTGCCCGCCCGATGGTGGCTTCCCCCGCGATCTCCAGGACACGCTGCGGGACCATCACTCCCGGAGATACGGTCACTGCCGCCGCGAAGAGCATACCGACCAGAGCGATCCCCGTGGCAAGCTGGTGGCTCAGGCGGGTCGTGCCGGTTCCTTCCGGACCGGCGAGTCGCTGCGCGCCCAACCCGGCGAGTACGGACACCCCGGCGCACCACAGGAACGCGGCCCGGTCGGGTCGCGAGAACCCCAGGCCCGGCAGATGCTTCCCGATGGCGAGAAGCGGCGTGTCGAAGCACCAGAGAAGCCCGCCCGCCGCGAGGAGTGCCCCGAAAAACGCCTCTCGGCGATGGTCACCCGGTGAGAGGAGGACCATGCACGCCAGAAGCAGCGGGAGAAGCCCCGCATACACCGCCGTGCTGCGTTCGGTCTGGTGGTAGTAGCCGTTCCGGACTGTCAGCGCGTGGGTGGCGTTGCTTCCCTCCACCGGGTTTCCGAGAAGGCCCGGCACGAGGAACTTCCCGGCGGCGACCGGATGGAGCGTCCCGGATGCGAGCATCTCCGTGTCCTGATTCGCGTCTTGAGCGCGCCCCATGAACTCTGCGGCGGGCAGCAGGTGGACCGAGACCAGCAGGAGCCCGACCGCCCCGGCGAGTGCCCAGCCGATCCAGGTTTTCGCGCGGGGATGCGGGCGCCGGAGGGCACCCTCCACGATTCCGTACGCGGCCCATGTGTAGGCGGTGAACACGAAGATCTGCGCGAAGCCCGCCAGCCCAGACATGCCGAGAGAAGCGGCCATCCCCGCCCAGGATGCGCCTCCCCGCCGGTCGAACCACCCGCGAGACGCGCGCAGTGCCCACGGCAGCCATGCGGCGCTGGCGACCATCGTAGGGACGCCGGTGCGCGCGGCCATGTATCCGCTCCAGCCGAAGACCACTGCGCCGACGGCGGCGGCCCCTGCCGACAACGCGAATCTGCGGAGCAGCGCGTACAGGCCGGTCACGGCGACGAGCAGATGGAACCACAGGTACCACGACATCTGGTCGGGCACCGACATCCCCGAGAGCGACAACACGACATTGGGCGGGTAGAAGACCCCGGGCTGGAAGTTCGCGAGGAATGGTGTCCCCGCGAAGATCCACGGGTTCCACAGCGGCGCTCGACCCTCGGAGAAGGCGTCTGTGGCAATGTGGCGCATCACGGCGAACTGCCGGGCGCAGTCGGCAAGGCGTGTGGGTCGCGCCAGATCCTCCGCATCCGCGGAAGCGGTCCATGGTGACCAGAGATCCATGTTCCAGGTGAAGACGGCCCGGTCGCCAAAGAGAGCAGGCGCGAAGAAGATCGTGACGGCGATCACCAGCCCGGCGAGCGCGACCAGATCCGCCCGCGTGGGGCGGGTGGCGCGAGGATTCGTGGGGAATCGCGGGATCTTGGGCCTCTCCGGTAGGGTGGGAACCGAGCGCCCGGACCGTATCACGCTCTCCCCGGGGCGGACAAGCCTGCCTGCCGGGTGGCGTTGACTGCCCCGGCGCGTCCTGATACCTTCGCCCGGTTCCGTTTCGTCATGTCCGCGATGCCGGGAGCCTGTCCTGTGGATTCCGGCCTGGAAGGTGGTCCCCGGTTGCCTGAGTCGATGGCCAGACGCGCGTCCGATCAGGAGGCCGTGATGACTCTTCCGCAGGTTGTGGAACTCGTGCGTCCGGACCTCGACGGGCTGGAATCGCGTCTGGGCTCCCTTGCGCGGCCGGATGTTCCCATGGTCCGTGAGATTCTGGACCATGTGCTCGCCCTTCGCGGGAAGAGGGTCCGTCCCATTCTGCTGTTCTTGACGGCGCGTCTGGGAGAGGTCCGCGACCGCGAGGCGCTCCTGTGGTCCGCGGCGGTCGTGGAACTCATTCACACGGCCACGCTGCTCCACGACGACTGCCTGGACGGCACGACGGTCCGGCGAGGACTTCCCACGGTGAACCACCGGTGGGATCAGCAGGCCGCCATCCTCATGGGCGATTACCTGTTCACGCGCTCCTACGAGATCCTCTGCGAATACCGCGCTTACTCGGCGATCGGCATCCTGAGCCACCATACCCACCGGATGAGCTGCGGGATGAACCGCGAATATGCCCAGCGCCGCAATGCGGACCTTTCGGCAGAGGACTATTTCCAGGTGATCGACGAGAAGACGGCGGCACTCTTTGCGGCGTCATGTGAAATCGGCGGAACGCTCGCGGACCTTCCGGAAGAGAGTATCGCGGAGTTTTCCCGGTTCGGCCGGGATCTGGGGTTCGCCTTCCAGATTATTGACGACATCTTCGACTTCACGGGCGATCCGCAGGAAATCGGGAAGCCGGTGGGCAGTGACTTCCGCCTCGGGTTTGCCACGCTTCCGCTCATTCACGCGCTGGAACAGGGGGCGGTGGATCGCGCCGCGCGCGTGCGCGAGTTCTTCCTCCGGGGGGATCCCTCCGATGGAGAGTGGGACGAAGTGTGCGCATTCGTGCTGGAGACCGGCGGCGTGGAGTTTGCGCGGCAGAAGGCGGTCGCCTGCGCGGAGTCCGCGCGGGATCGGCTTGCGGCGCTGGACCTCGGGGAAGTGGCGGCGCCGCTTCGCGCTACCGTGGAGTTCGTGATCGCCCGGGGGAGCTGACATGGCGCTCCGGCGGGCTCGTCCGTCGGTCCTCTTTCCGCGGACGGGCGCGCGGCCCCGGCCTTCCTTCGCCCCCCAAGTCATGCCGAGCGTTTCGTGACATCGTCGTGGTGGAGTCCGCGCGGGCTCTGGCGTGCCATGACCGGCGCGGACCGCGCGCTGGCGGCGGCGCTGGTGCTGGCGTCCTTCGCGCCGTGGTTTGCGGGGGGGCGGGCGGTTCCCTCGGAAGCGATTGTGGAGGTGGGGCGTACTCCTGTGGCGCGGATTCCGCTCGCGGAGGATGCGCGCATTCCCGTTGCGGGAGCGCTGGGGCCGGTGGAAGTGGAAGTGCGCCACGGCGCCGTGCGGGTCGTTCGGAGCGGATGCCCGGGGCAGGTGTGCGTCTCCATGGGCTGGAAGAGGCGTTCGGGCGATCTCATCGCGTGCGTGCCGAACGGGGTGATCGTGCGTCTCTCGGGCGGAACGCCGGACCCGGACGCTCCCGATGCGGTGACGGAGTGACGCCGCGCATCCCCGCGCGGACGGTGGCGCGGCTGGCGCTTCTCGTGGTGGCGGCCGCGACGCTTCAGATCGCCGAGAGCCTCTTCCCCCGGCCCGTTCCCTGGTTTCGTCTGGGGCTGGCGAACGCGGTGACGCTCCTGGCATTGTCACGGCTGGGCTTTGCAAGCGCGGCCGCAGTGGCGCTCGTCCGGACGACCCTCGCCGGGCTGCTTCTCGGGACGCTCGGCGGGCCGTCGTTCCTCCTGTCGCTGGCGGGGGCGCTGGCGGCGCTCGTCGTGATGGCCGCGTCGCTTCGCTTCGCCTCGCCGCCGCTCTCGCTTCTTGGCGTCAGTGCTGCCGGAGCCGCCGCCCACGGATGCGCCCAACTCGCCGTCCTCGTCCTGCTGCTCGATCCGGGCGCCGGCGCGCTCTTCCTTCTGCCGATGCTCGTGGGCCCCGCCGTCCCGCTGGGGCTCGTGACCGGCGGACTCGTCTCTTCGCTCCACCGGAGGCTCCCGGCGTGGTAGAGTGTTCGCCCTCGTCGGAGAGCGACTCCGCCCGAGACCTCAGTCCACTTTCCCAGGAGATCGGCTTCCCGTTGGACCCCACCCGGCTTGCGAGAAGGGCCGCGCGGCTTGCTCTGGAGAAGAAAGCCCGCGATGTCCGCGTTCTCGACCTTCAGGAACTCACTTCCGTCGTCGACCACTTCGTGATCTGCAGCGCGGATTCCGATGTTCAGGTCAAGGCGATCGCCACCCACATCCAGGAGACAATGAAGCAGGAGGGCAGCCGCGTCTGGCAGATCGAAGGCTACGACGCGGGCCGCTGGGTTCTTCTGGACTATGTGGATGTCGTCGTCCATGTGTTCTATACGGACACGCGAGATTTCTACTCCCTGGAAACGCTCTGGGGAGATGCGAAGACCATCGAGGTGGAGGAGGAGGGCGAAACGCGCGAGTCCGCCTGACGGCACCCCGCCATTGCGGGACTGGACTCCGGGTCGCGCCCGATGACCCATGCGACATCTCCTGATCGAGGAAGTGCGCCGCTCCATCCGAACGGCCTACCCGGCCGTGGACGAAGCCCTGCTGGAGGGGCTTTCGCTGGAGAATCCGCGCGACGCATCGCACGGGGACTTTTCATCGAACGCCGCGTTCCTCCTGAAGGGCGCTCTCGGCGACCATCCCCGCGCGATCGCGCAGCGCATTGTGGAGTGCTTCGAAGGCCCGCTCGGAGAGGCCGAAGTCGCGGGGCCGGGGTTCATCAACCTCCGGGTGGCTCCGGGCGGCATCCGTGCGTTCCTTGCCGAACTGGCGGATCCGGCCAAGCGCGCAAAGATGCTGCGGGACGAGGATCTTGCGCACGAGACGGGGCGCATTCAGCTGGAGTTCGTCAGCGCAAACCCCACCGGCCCCATGAATGTCGTTTCGGCGCGGGCCGCCGCGTACGGAGATGCGTGCGTCCGGCTGTATCGGGCCGCCGGGGTGGAGGCCGCCTCCGAGTACTATGTGAACGACGAAGGGAATCAGGCGCGGCTCTTCGGTGAGTCGCTCCGGGCGCGGTTTCTGGCCGCAGGCGGGCGCGACGACGCGCCCTTCCCGGAAGACGGCTACCGGGGAGCGTATGTGGCCGCGCTCGGCGAGTCGCTGGCCAGCGCGCTGGCCGCGCGGGAAGCGGCGGGCGACACCCCGGACGCGGCCGCGGAGTTCGTGCGGCGTGCGGCTTCCGGCGGGGCGACCATCGAGAAGGTGGCGCACCTGGCGGGAGAAGCGCCGGAGGGAGCGTCGCCATCCCGGGAGGCGGTGGATGCGCTCGCGGACGGATTCGACTTCGCGGCGCTCGGGCTGCGTTCGATGGTCGCGGCGGCCGGGGAGTCGCTGGGTCGCTTCGGCGTGGACTTCGACCGGTGGTTCCCGGAGAGCAGTCTCCATGCGCCGGGCGAGGGCGGGGAGAGCCGCGTGTGTGAGGCGGAGCGCGTTCTTCGCGAACGGGAGCACCTTGCGGAGCGGGACGGGGCCAGCTGGTTCCTCTCCACCGCGTTCGGCGACGACAAGGACCGCGTCGTGCGCCGCTCCGACGGAACGCCCACCTATCTTCTCGCGGACATCGCCTACCATCTCGACAAGGCACGCCGGGGGTTCGACCGGGTCGTGGACATTCTCGGTCCGGATCACCACGGCTACATACGGCGGATGGAAGCGGCGGCGGAGGCGCTCGGGCTGGGCAAGGAGTGGCTGCGCATTCACATCGTGCAGCAGGTGAACCTCCTTCGCGACGGGGAGCCCGTGCGGATGTCGAAGCGCGAGGGAGAGTTCGTCACGCTGGATGAACTGGTGGAGGAAGTGGGGACGGATGTCTCGCGGTTCTTCTTCCTGATGCGAAAGGCGTCGTCGCATCTGGATTTCGATCTGGAACTGGCGAAGCGGGAGTCCATGGACAATCCCGTGTTCTATGTGCAGTACGCGCACGCGCGCTCGCGCAGTATCTTCCGCCAGCCGATGGCGCAGGATCTTCTTCCGGAGCCCGGGAAGACGCCGGATCTCTCGGTGTTGCGAGCCGAGGAGGAGGTCGCCATCATGCGGTCGCTTCTGCGCTATCCGGAGATCGTCCGGGAGGCGGCGCGGAGCATGGAGCCGCACCGGCTGGTGACCTACATTCGCGAACTGGCGGGGACCTACCACCGGTTCTACACGCGCGGGAAGCAGGAGCCGAAGTTCCGTGTACTGACGGAAGATGAGCCCTGTTCGCGCGCTCGACTCTTCCTGGTGGGCGTGCTGGCGGATGTGCTCCGCGACGCGCTGGGGCTGTTGGGGATTCACGCCATGGATGAAATGTGATGCGCTCGACGCGGACTCAGGCCGATCACGCGGCGCCTTTGGAGAAAGAGGGGACGATGAGCATTCTGGTGGTGGGGTCGATCGCGTACGACACCGTGGCCACGCCTTCCGGACAGGTGGAGGACGCACTGGGTGGCTCGGCGACATTCTTCGCGTCGGCGGCGCGGTTTTTTTCGCCGGTGAAGATGGTCGCGGTCGTCGGCGAGGATTTTGACGCGGCGGAGCTGGAGTTCCTGCGCACGCAGGGAGTCGATACTTCCGGGATCTCCGTCGAGTCGGGAAAGACCTTCCGATGGTCGGGTTCCTACGGACAGGAACTGGGCGATGCCGAGACGCTGGCGACCCACTTGAATGTCTTCGAGAACTTCCGTCCGGCCGTTCCCGAGGCGAGCCGCGGGGAGGACTTCGTCTTCCTGGCGAACATCGACCCCGAGCTTCAGCTGTCGGTGCTGGAGCAGATGTCCCGGCCGAAGATGGTCGTGTGCGACACGATGAACTTCTGGATCGACGGAAAGCGGGACGCACTGCTGCGCCTTCTCCAGCGCGTGGATGTGTTGCTCCTGAACGAGACGGAGGCGAAGAGCCTCGCCGGAGAGCGGAATGTGGTGCGCGCCGCGCGGGCGATCGGCGGCATGGGGCCGTCCCGAGTGGTGGTGAAGATGGGCGAACACGGGGTTCTCTTTGCGGAAGGGGATCGCCTCCTCCGGCTCCCGGCCTATCCGCTGGAAGAGGTCCGGGATCCGACCGGCGCGGGAGACACTTTCGCGGGCGGGTTTGTGGGGAGTCTGGCCGAGAGCGGAGATTTTTCGCCGGGCGGCGTGAAGCGCGCGCTTCTGTACGGGGCGGTGACGGCGTCGTTTGCGGTGGAGGCCTTCTCGATGGAGCGGCTCGTGGGGCTGAACCGCGCGGAGATCGACGCCCGGTACGCGACGCTTCGGAGAATCGGCGGCTGGGACGGCTGATCGGGGGGCGCGGAAGGAGGAAATCTCCCGGAAGGGAGAACTTCCCATGCTGCCTGCGGTTGTGCTATGTAGTTCAGGTGGTGGGCGACAGGCCCCGGTGGGGGTGGGGGGGGACATTGGGATGGAGAGACCGGCCGAGAGCTTTGCGACCGCGGAACGCCTGATCTGCATGCTCCGCGATGTATCCTCTTGTGAGATCCAGCTGGGCACGGACGGCGCCATCTCCGCCGTCCATGTGACCGCTCTGCCCGGGCGGTCCCCGAAACAGATTGCGCGCGATGTCGAGGCCATCCTGGCCGCCGAGGAAGGCGTTCATCTCGATCACCGGAAGATCTCCATCGCTCAGTACGGCGAAGAGGATTCCGCATCGGTGGAGGCACTGGGCCGCGTTGCGGTGGGCGGATTGAGCCTGCATCAGGTCAATGGCGGCTACGAGGCGGAGGTCCTGCTCCACGCGGATCCCATTCAGGCCACGGGCCGTGCGTCCGGGCCGAATACCCGCTACCAGACCCGGAGAATCGTGGCGCTGGCGACGCTGGACGCCATTTCCCGGCTGGTGGAGGGTGCGCCTCCATTCTCCCTGGGCGAAATGGAGGAGAAGGAACTGGGGGGGCGCAAGCTCCTGGTTGTATGTGTGAACCATGCGGAGGGGCGATCGGAAAACAGTCTCTTCGGATGCAGTGAGATCGGCTATGATCCCACCCGGGCCGTGATTTTCGCGGTCCTTGACGCGGTGAACCGGCTTCTGGAGAGGCTTCCTCCCCGGGAAGCCGTGGAATACGAAATCGGTCCGGCACCTCTCGCCTGAGTATTGAAGGAGAAGAGCGGCTCCCGAGCGTAGCGAATGCCACCCGTCCGAGCGGATTCGGGTGAGACTTTCGTGGAAGGGAGACTATCTCCATGATGGCCCTCTTGCCTGCGCTGATTCTCAGCGTACTGATGGCGTCCGGCGGTCGAAACGACTGGTAGATTGAAGAGGACTGGAGAGGTGTCGGCCGGTTCGATGAGGTGATCCGGAGCGGGTTCGCGTGAAGGAACTGAAACCAGCGCTAAGATTGTACATCCTGGTGGTGATCGGGCTGGGGCTCACGCTTCTGTCACGAACCAGTATTCAGCTGATGGAGCTGGACTGGGGGCCGGGCACCGTCACCAGCCTTCTCCTGTGGACCGCCATGGTCTCCGTGGCGGCCATGTCGCCCATTCCGCTTCCGCGCGGCGGCGCCACCGTCACCGTCACCTCCGCGCTGGACTTCGCGGCCATCCTCATCTTCGGGCCGGCTCTCGCGTGCTGGTTCGGGATCGTCTCCGATCTGATGACGAATGTTCTCGTGAAGCGGAATCCGCTCTACAAGGTCGTCTTCAATCTGGGGCAGATCATTCTGTCCATCGGGCTGGCGGGGTGGGTGTACCAGCAGTCCGGAGGAGAGGTCGGGCAGGCGTTCGTCCTCGATGCCCATCATGCGCTCCCGCTGGTCCTGGCACCCCTGACCTACTTCCTGGTGAACACCGGACTCATCGCCATCGCCATCGGCATGAAGGACCAGATCTCCGCCTTCCGGGTCTGGCAGATGAACTTCCAGTGGGAAATCCTCCATGTGTTCTTCTTCCTGCCGTTCGGGATTCTCCTGGCACTGGTTCATCTGCGCATCGGGCCGGTCGGCGTGGCGCTCTTCCTGATCCCGCTGTTTCTGGCAAGGTACTCGTTCAAGCTGTGGATCGACACGAAGGAAGCGCACATCGCGACCGTGCAGGCGCTGGCTTCGGCGATCGACGCGAGCGACCCTTTCACTCGCGGGCACTCCTACCGGATCTCGAAGTATGCCGTGCGGATTGCGCGCTCTCTCGGGGTGGGAGAGCGGGAAGTTGAGGAGATCGAATACGGCGCGCTCCTGCACGACATCGGGAAGATCGCCATCCAGCACGACATTCTGCTGAAGCCCGGCCGCCTGGACGAAAAGGAAACCCGCCTCATGCGAACCCATCCGAAGGTGGGGTACGATATTCTGAAGGGACTCAAGTTCCTGGAGAACGCGGCGGAGATCGTGTACTGCCACCATGAGCAACCCGACGGCGGCGGCTACCCGCGCGGGCTCACCGGAGACGATATCCCGATGGGAAGTCGGATCATCATGGTGGTGGACGCATTTGACGCGATGACCTCCGACCGCCCCTACCGCGCGGGCCTCCCGCATGAGAAGGCTTACGAGGAACTTCGTCGATGCAGCGGGACGCAGTTCTTCTCCGACGCCACGGACGCCCTCGTCGAGTTGCACAAGAGCGGCGGTCTCTTCGACGAGATCGATGTGGACGAACTGGAGATGTACACTTCGGATCGCTACAATTCGCGCGTTCTGAAGGAGTTCGTGGAGATGCGCCTCGAGACGGCCAGCGGTCCGGAGCGCGAAGTCTACCTTGCGAAACTCAGCGCACTCACCGAAGAGGTCCCGGCCGAGGACTGACGCGCAGCGCGAGTACGGAGAGGCGGGTGCTTGTGGAGGAATCTCCCCGGTCCATCCAGTACAAGGACGCCGGTGTGGATGTCGAGGCCGGGGAACGGTTCGTCGATCGGATCCGATCGGCCGTGCAGTCCACAAAGACACCCGGAGTACTGGGGGAGATCGGCGGCTTCGGCGGGCTCTTCGCGCCGGATCTTTCCGGCATGGCGGAACCGGTTCTGGTGTCGTCCGCCGACGGCGTCGGGACGAAGCTCAAGCTGGCGTTCGCGACCGGAGAGCACGCGCGGGTCGGGGGAGATCTTGTTCGGCACTGCGCGAATGACATCGCGGTGCTTGGTGCGCGCCCGCTCTTCTTCCTGGACTACCTGGCGACCGGAAGACTCTCGGACGATGTGATGGCCGCGCTGGTCGAAGGCATGGCGGGTGCCTGCCGCGAGGAGGGGATTGCGCTCCTCGGCGGAGAGACGGCGGAGATGCCTGGGTTCTACGCGGATGGCGAATACGATGCGGCGGCGTTCATCGTGGGGATCGCGGATCGTGCGCGGCTTCTGGACGGCTCCGGGATCCTGCCGGGAGACCGGCTGGTCGGCTTCCCGTCGTCCGGGCTGCATACCAACGGCTACAGCCTGGCCCGGAAGATCGTGGAGGACACGGCGTCGCTGTCGCTGGAGGCCACGCCCGCGTGTCTCGGCGGGGAGACCGTTGCCGATGCGCTTCTCGCCCCCCACCTCTCCTACACGAAGGAGATGCGGGCGCTGATGGCGGATGATTCGGCGCGCGTGAAAGGCTTCGCGCACATTACCGGTGGCGGGATCCCCGGCAACCTCCGGCGCATTCTCCCGGCGGGCGTGGATGCCGTGCTGAATCCGGGTTCCTGGGAGGAACCGGCCATCTTCGATCTGCTGCGTGAGGCGGGCGGCGTGCCGGAAGACGACATGCGCCGCGCCTTCAACCTGGGACTCGGTCTCGTGGCCGTGGCGGGCGGAGAGACCGGCGCGGGGCTTCCCGTGGGGAGCATCGTCGCCGGGGGTGGAGAAGTGCGCTTCGGGCCTTCCCGGCCTGCCCCCGAGAGCCGCTGATCCGGTTCCGCCTGGAACAGGGAGGCCGGTAGCGAGGTCCCCGGAAGCCTGTTCGCCCTGCGAAGCGCGGCTGAATCGCCTCCAGCCCCGTGCGCGAACCGGCACGCCTCCTGCAAGGAAGGGCGGCTCCACCCCCCCTCCCGGAGGCTTGTCATGTCCCTCGCTCGTGCCGCCATGCCGTTGTCCATCCCCGCCGCCCGCCCCGCCCCCTTCTCCGAGGCCGCGCGGCGAGTCCTGCCCGTTGTCGGCCGCAGTCGCGCATCCCTGGAACTGCTGGGTCTTGTGGAATCGCTCGCGGGGACGAGCGCCAATGTTCTGGTGACGGGCGAGAGCGGCTCCGGGAAGGAACTGGTGGCGCGGCTTCTTCATGAGACGGGGGAACGCCCCGGTCGCTATCTGGCTCACAACTGTGCCGCGCTCGCGGAGGGGACGCTGGAGAGCGACCTCTTCGGGCATGTCGCCGGAGCGTTCACGGGGGCTGCCGGGAATCGGCGCGGCCTCTTCGAAGAGGCGGATGGCGGCACCCTCTTCCTGGACGAGATCGGGGAGATCGCGCCGGGCGTGCAGGTTCGTCTTCTGCGTGCGCTTCAGGAAGGGGAGATCAAGCGCGTGGGGGAATCCACGCCGCGCCGGGTGAGCGTGCGGGTGATCGCCGCGACCAACCGGAATCTGGCGGCCGAGGTGCGCGCGGGGAAGTTCCGCGAGGATCTGTTTTACCGGCTGAACGGGATCACCGTGCGTGTCCCCGCGCTTCGCGAAAGGCGGGGGGACATTCCGCTGTTCGTCCGGCACTTTGTGGAGTGCTCCGTCCGTGGGGGGGAGCCGCTGGAGGATGTCCTGGGGCCGGAAGTCCTGGAGGCGCTGGTCGCGTGTGACTGGCCGGGGAATCTGCGGCAGCTCGCGAACGAAGTCCAGCGCGTGGCCATCGTGACGCGCGGACGGGGGCCGGCGACCCCGGCGTCGCTCTCGCCGGAGGTTCTGGCGGGCCGTGCCGGGCCTCCTCCCGTGCCGGCAGGCGGGTCCTTCCGCGAAAGGGTGAACGGCGCGCAGCGGGAGATCCTCCTGGGCAGCCTTCGGCGGAACCGTTGGAACAAGGCGCAGACCGCGCGGAGTCTCGGGATTTCGCGGCAGGGGCTGATCAAGATGATCCGCAGGCTGGGGTTGCCTTCGGACCCGGCAGGAGAAGGGGGAAGCGGGGCTGCATAACACCCCGCCGCGCAGTGCCTAGAACCCGTACCGGAATCTCAGGAACACATGGTCGTTGTCGTCGAACCGGCTGAACCGGCCCCTCGCGTAGTCCCCGGCGAAGAGGCCCGCGCCGAGCGCGGCTTCGATCTCGTCGCTCAGTTTGACGCTGGCAAGCGCGCGAATGTGCGTCTCCTCCACCGTCGGCGAATGGAACGCGAAGAGCGACAGCCGCACCGTCTGATACCGCAGCCACTTCTCCGCGCGTGCCGTGAGAAGCGTGTAGTCCTCGTCGTCGGGGACCGCTCCGTCCAGGTGGGCGAGATACGCGTCGTAGTCGAGCTGCCGCTCCCCGTAGTACTGCAGCGTCAGGTTGAAGTCGGTGGAAAGCGGCACCTCGTACCCGGCCAGCCACCGCGCGGAAGAGTTCGGCACGAAGGGATCTGTCCCGTCGCGGTCGTCCCGCGAATCGTACAGCCCCGTCTCCGCCCAGGCGATCCCCGGCCCGAGCGGACCGCGCAGGCTGGCGCCGTGGGCCGAGAGCGCCGGGTAGGTCAGCGTGGGGACGCTGCCCCCCGGAGACACACACGCGGGCGTCGGGAAGAAGCCGTGGTAGGTGTAGAGCGCGGCCGTGAAGTCGCCCACATACCGCGATGCCCGCGCCGCGATCTCCGCATTCCCGAGCGCGGCGTTGGGCAGGGTCGGCACGCCGCCCGCTACCGGTGAGGCAAAGACGAGCCTCGTTCCGTCCGGCATCCGGTCGGGCGTGAACCCCGACGCGACCACCACATCCAGATCGACCGGAAGCCCGAAGATCCCCAGCCGCACGGCGTCCGACGGAGCCTTGAGGTACTGGTCCTCGCGACCCGCGAAGAACGACACCCAGTCCTTCGGGAAGAGATCGTTGATGAAGATCAGGTCTCCCGTGCCCCATGTCAGCGCCTGGCGGCCCGCCTTCACATCCAGATGGTCGCCGAGCGTCGTGAAGCGCAGGAAGCCTTCGCGCATCTCCAGTTCCGCCGCGCCCCCTTGGACCCGGTCATGCAGAAAGTCGAGCCGCAGGAACGCTTCGCCCTGCTCCCCGAATGCGTTCAGGCGAAGCTGTCCCCGCGTCTCGTCCAGGACATAGTCCGAAGGGGCGGCGGGGACTTCGGTCGTCCGGATGCCCCACGCGGTCTCCACAAACCCGTGGAACTCCTCCAGAGCGACAGCCACTCCCGGACTCAGGAGAAGCGCCGCGCCCAGGGCGGCCAGGATTGAGCGATTCATCCAAAGGCTCCTTTCCACGCTACCGGGAGACAAGATCTCCGGGTGGGTTCTTGAGGTATCGTTCCGTAAAGACCTTCTCGTCGACCCCGAGGTCGTACGCGATATCGAAGAACTCCACCGTGGTCGTATGGTTCTTCTTCTCGTTCCGGGCCGTCCGCTTTGTGACGGTTCGGTGCCCGTCCACGACGCGGATCTCTCCGGCGGTCAGCACGCGCACCCGTCGGTCCTTGCGATCGTAGTACTCTTCCCGCACCGCGATCGCGTCCTCCTTCGACACCCAGCTCACCTTTCTCGAAAAGGAGTCCTTCCCCCGCGGCGTGCTCTCGACGATCCAGCACGCGGTCCCGTCGATTTCCTCCTCACCGGTAATGGCGTGGTCGTCATCAGTCCAGTGTCGTCCGGAGACATCCTCGTAGGAGAAGTCGCTGCCGACAAACGACGAACCCTTGTCCTTCGCCGAGATTCTCTTCACAAGGTCGATGGCCGGGACATAGATCCACCGTGAGTCGTCCTTCTGCGGATCCTTCCAGACCATGAACGCGGTCCGCCGCACATCGGCCGGTTTGAGGAAGTACACGAAGTACTTCTGCGCTCCGCCGTCCTCCAGATCGCGGCGTACCATGACGAACTCGCGCTCGCGTGTCTTTCCGCGCTTGTCCGTCATGGTCATGCGCACGAACGCCCGCCCGTCGTCTCCCGGATAGTAGAGGTTCATGTGCGCGCTCTTCATGATGTCCTCGGCTTGCGGCGTGTCCGCCGCCCCGGTGCCCCCGGGGAAGGCGGTCGCCGCCAGGACGGCCCCCGCCAGAGCGATGCCCTTCATACGGATCTCCCTTTGCGTTGTCCCACACCCAGCACGCGTCCGCCGGTCAGCGAGATGATGGCCGGGAGTGAGAACATGGTCGTGGCGCCGCTCACCACCATGATCGCGAAGAAGAACGCGCTCACGGTGATGTAGGGCACGAGGTTCGAAAAGAACATCGGGACGAACCCCAGCGCGATCACCAGGATGTTCCGGGCAATCGCGTGGGACGGGGCTTCGAAGAGTTGCCGCATGGTCTCGGCAAGGTCGCCGGTCTCACGCAGGATCTCCCGTGCCCGCTGCAGGAAGTGGATGGCGAAGTCGATCGACAGGCCCAGCGTCAGCGAAGACAGGACCGCGATCGGCATGTCGTACGGCTTGCCCGCGAATCCGATGAAGCCATATACGGCGGCGATCGTGGCAGTCAGCGGGATCATCGACAGGATGCCGATCCGGATCGACCGGAAGAGCAGTGACATCATGACCAGGACGATCGCGAAGCTCCCCGCGAGCGCCTTTCCCATGCCCGCCACCATCTTCTGTTGCCAGATGACATTGATGTAGGGAAGTCCGGCCCAGTGCGTCGTGAGCCCCGGGTGAGGGTTCGCCGACAGGAACTCGTCTGCCGCGGCGAGCACGCTGGCGACCTCGCGGTTCTCACCCCGGCGCATCTGTACCCACACTACGGTGCGGTCGCTTTCAGGCGTGATGAACTTGAAGAGATCGTCCGGGTCGCCGCCGGAGATCTCGTAGAGGAAGAGGTACTGCGCGATCTCCTCCCGGGTGTCCGGAATGCCCGCGGCACGCTCGCCCGTCATCTCCAGCCGGACCTTTTCCACGATGTCCGCAATGGAAGTGGTGCCCCCGACATTCGGGTGCTCCCCGAGGTGCGCCTGCAGATTCTGGACGAAGCGCAGGGCGTCGGGGTTGGTGAACCCGCCGTCTTCCTCCGACTCCACCGACAGGTACGCCATGTAGGTCCCCGCAAGGTGTTCGTTCAGTACCGCGTCCGCCACGCGCAGCGAGTGTCCCGGCTTGAACCACTTCACCGGGTTGTCGTTGACCTCGATCCGCGTCAACCCGACAAGCGCCACCACGAAGAGAAGCGCCCCGACGGCCACGATCGGCTTTGCGCGTGAAGTGGAGACCCGCCGCACGGCGTGCATGGCATGGCGCATCCAGTCGCGGCTCTCCGGCAGCTCGCCGAAGTTCTTCAGCCTCTTCTCCGGGATGAGCGCGGCGAAGGACACGGCGAAGGTCATCGACAGGAACCACGCGACCGCAATCCCGAATGCGACGAACGCGCCGAACACCTGAACGGGCGGGATCGGCGTCAGGATCAGCGAGACGAAGCCCACCACGGTCGTCAGCGAGGTGAAGATCATCGGGACGAAGAGTTCGTCCATGGTGTCCGAGATGGTCTGGCGCATGCTCCGCGAAGACGGATAGCGTTCGTGGAACTCGGTGATCATGTGAATGGAGTCCAGGACCGCGATCGGCATCAGGAAGATCGGGATCATCGAACTCATGATGTGGACCGTGAAGCCCAGCCCGATGAGCAGTCCCATCGTCCAGATGACGCTCATCATCGCGACGATCATGGGCGCCGCGATGATCATGGGCTTGCGGAAGAAGTAGAGCATGAGCAGGAAGATCAGGAGCATCGCCGCAGGGGCGGAGACAGCCATCTGAATGAACATCTCCGCTCCGAAGGTGTCCTCGGCCAGCGGGATTCCGGCGAGGTGGTATTCCTCGTCGCCGCCCTCCGCCGCGATCAGTTCCCGGATTCCCGCCGCCACTTCCCGCGCACGGTCCTTCGACTCCAGCGGAATGAAGACGGCCATCGTCTTCCCGTCGTCCGAGGCCAGCTTGCCGCGAAGCACGGGGTTCTTCCCGATCTGCGCGAGGATTCGCCGCGCTTCCTCCGGGGACTCCGGGACTTCGTCCATCAGCGTGTCCACGCGGAGAATCCCGTCGGCGGTCGTGAAGATGTCGTCCACTTCCGTGGGCGCGAGAAGGTCGTCCTCGATCACTCCTTCAAGATCCAGAATCCCTTCCGTAATCCGCGCCACCCTCTCCAGCGTTTCCGGCCGGAAGACGCCTTCCTCGCGGACGATCCCCAGAACGATCAGGTCGTGCAGCCCGAAGACCTCTTTCACTTCGTCGTGGAACAGGCGCACGGACTCGTCCGCCGGGAGCATGTTCTCCGGGTCGGTGTCGATGTGGATGCGCGGAATCTGAAGGCCCAGCGCCAGGGTGAACGCGAGCGTGATCCCGATCACCCACTTCGGGTGGTCCAGCGAGAATCCGACCAGCAGCTTTTTCATCCGGTGTCTCCCGGGTGGCGAGGTTCTTGTCCATCCGTCTGCGGGGCTGTCACGCAACGATCGGGCCGAGAGGGCAGGGGCGCAGAGAGGCGGCCGGAAGTCGCGCATTTGAGAGAAGATAGGGCACACCCCCGTTTTCGACCACCCGTGCGTGGGCGGGAAACGACAGTGGTCCGCAATGATGGCGGCGAGCTCCTCGTGCTGGTGACGGCGAGTCGCCTGCTGGATCAGCGCGAGGAAGCCGCGCGGATTCTCGGGGTCCACCGGACCACTCTCTGGCGACGCATGCGGAACCTCGGCGTGGAGTGAATCACGCGATCCACGGAACGCACTTGCCACGCCACTCCCGGCCCGGTATACAGAGAGAGGGAGTGACCACCTGACTACAATGCAATGTAAACGGAATGCCTCATGCGTATCCTGCACACAGCCGACTGGCACATTGGACGCCTCTTCCACGGCATCCACCTGACGGAAGACCAGGCGCACATTCTGGACGGTTTCGTGGAGATCGTTCGAGATACCCGCCCGGATGTCGTCGTGATCGCGGGGGACATCTACGATCGCGCCGTCCCTCCTCCGTCCGCGGTTGAGCTTCTGGGCGATGTGCTGGACCGCCTCGTGCGCGAAGAGAAGGTTCCCGTGCTGGCCATCGCCGGAAACCACGACGGAGGAACGCGCCTCCGCTTTCTCTCGGGGATGCTGCGGGAGCAGGGGCTGCATCTCGCCGGGGATGTGCGCCATCCCGTGCCGTCGCCCGTCTTCGCCGACGCTGACGGCCCGGTGCGCTTCCACCTGATTCCGTACGCGGACCCGCCTCTCGCTCGCGAAGCGCTGGCCGACGACTCCCTCATGGACCACGACGCCGCGCTCGGTGCGCTTCTCGATCGGGCACGGGCGGGAGCATCTGCCGGAGAGCGGCAGGTGGCCGTCGCCCACGCGTTTGTGGCGGGCGGAGAGGAGACCGAGTCCGAGCGGAAGCTCGTGGTCGGCGGGAGTGCGCTGGTGGAGGCGTCTCGCTTTGACGGATTCGACTATGTCGCCCTCGGGCACCTCCACCGTCCGCAGACGGCAGGCCGGGACTCGGCTCGCTACTCGGGGTCCCTCTATCCCTACTCGTTTGATGAAGCGGCGCACGGGAAGTCGGTCGCGCTGGTGGAGATGGACGCCACCGGCGCCTGCCGCGTGGAGTGCCTTCCGTTGCCCGCGCGGCGGGCGGTTCGTCGCGTGGAAGGTTCGCTGAAGGACATCCTGCGCGATGCCCGTGCCGACCCCGCCCGGGACGACTACCTCTGCGTGCGACTGGCCGACCGCGGCGCGATCCTGGATCCCATGGGTCAGCTTCGCGAGGTCTATCCGAACATCCTTCATGTGGAGCGGCCTCTGGAAGAAGTGCCGGGCGGCAGCGGGCTGGTCATCGGTCCCGGTGCGCGGAAGATGAGTCCGGAGGAACTCTTCACCGCCTTCCACGCGGAAGTGACCGGTCAGGACCTCACCGAAGCGGAACGCGCCGCCCTCGTCGAAGTCGTGGAGGAGATGGACCGCCGGGATCGCGAGGTGGACGCATGAAGCCGCTTCGCCTCCGCATGCAGGCCTTCGGCCCGTACCCGGGCACAGAGACGCTGGACTTCGCGGATCTGTTGGGGCAGTCGCTCTTCCTGATTCACGGACCGACGGGTTCGGGGAAGACCACGCTGCTCGACGCCATCTGCTTCGCGCTTTACGGAGTGGCGTCCGGCGGGCGGGACGAGCGAAAAGGCGCGGACATGCGAAGCGACTGGGCGGACCCGGAGACCGCGACGGAGGTGGAGTTCGAGTTTTCGCTGGGTGCAAGAAGCTATCGCGTGATGCGGGCACCCCGGCAGGAGCGTCCCAGAAAGCGCGGCGCCGGAACGACCACCGCTCCCGATTCCGCGACACTCTGGGAGATCACCGACGCAGGGCCGGAGAATCCGGAAGGTCGCGTGCTTGCGGACGGGGCGCGGAAGGTCACCACGCATGCGGAGGAGTTGCTCGGGCTCGAGGAGCGGCAGTTCCGGCAGGTCATCCTCCTGCCGCAGGGTCAGTTCCGGAGGCTCCTCCTTGCGGACTCGAAGGGTCGCGAGGAGATCCTCCAGCGGCTCTTCCACACGGGGCTCTACCGTCGGATCGAAGTGGCGCTGAAGGAGAAGGCGGCCGTGCTCAAGAAGGAAGTGGGCAGCCTGAGAGACCGGCGGAGCACCGTGCTGGAGCAGGCGGGGGCGGATTCCGGGGACGCGCTTCGCACGCAGGAAGAGGCGCTTCTCGCGGAGATGAACAGGCACGCCCTCCAGGTTGAGAAACTGGGGAAACTGGCGGCCGAAGCGGAGAAGCGGCTGTCCGCGGGGCATGAGGACGCGAAGAAACTGGAGGAAGTGGTGGCGGCCGGGACGGCGCGGAAGGCCGTGGCGGACCGCGGGGAGAAGATCGATGCGGACCGACGGGATCTGGCCCGGGCACGGAAGGCGGAGCCGCTGGTTCCGGTGCTGGCGAGTCTCGCGAAGCGTGCGGAAGAAGCCGGGGACGCGGCCCGGAGATTCGCCGACGCGGAATCAGCCCTGACGAAGGCCGAGGGCGAGAAGAAGGAGACTGAGGACCGCCTTGCGCGGGAGCGGAAGCGGGATCCCGACCGCAGGAAGGCGGCCGCGCGTGTGACGGAACTCGACGCGCTCACCGGGAAGGTCGCCGGGATCGAGGCCGCGCGGGAAGCATCGCGGAAGGCGAGGGGCAAGGCCACCGAGGCGGCGGAGAAGAAAGAGACACTGGCGGCTCGGATCACCAGGGCGGACACCCGGCTGAAAGAACTGCGCGAGGAACTGGACCGTGTGCGGAAGACGGCCTCCGGAGCCGAGGGCCTGTCCGTGCGTGTCGTGGCGGCGCGTCGTGCGCACGAGGATCGCGTGAGGCTTGAGAAACTGGATAAGGCACTCACGACCGCGCGGAAAGAGCAGGAGGGGTTCGCCACAAGTCTGGAGTGCGCGGAGAAGGAACTCACCTCGGCGAAGGCTCTTCGGGAGAAGCGGGAGGCCGCGTGGCAGAAGGGGCAGGCGGCGCACCTCGCGAGGGGGCTGGCGGACGGGGAAGCGTGTCCCGTGTGCGGATCACAGGAGCACCCGGACCCCGCGCGTGCGGCGAAGGATCTCCCGACAGAGGCGGGCGTGACCGACGCCCGTGACGCGGAAGCGGCGGCTTCCGACGCGCTGGCCGACCTTCGCGACGAGGCAGCGGAGGCGGGTCTGGCCGTGGCCTCGCTGGATTCCACGCGAAGCACGCTTGCCGGGGGATTGGGTGACGCCGCATCGCGGGAACCGGGTGCGCTGGCGGAGGAACGGAAAGTGCTGGAGGATTCCGCGGAAGAGGCGGACCTTGCCCGGACGCGGGTGGAGTCTCTTCTGGAGGATGTGAAGACGGCGGAGAAAGCGCGGGAGGGTCTCGGCTCGGATCATGCCGAGCTGGAGAAGGAGGGCCGAAGCCTCGCGGAAGCGGCCGCCGCGGCCGACGCGGTGTCCGCGGAGAAGCAGGAGGCCATCCCGGAGGAGCTTCGCCCCGAAGGCGCGCTGGAGGCCGGGCTCGCTGCCGCGCGCGAGGAAGCGGACGCGCTGGAGTGCGCGCTGACCGATGCGCGGAAAGAGGCCGAGGACGCGAAGGAAGCCACCGCGGGAGCGAAGGCGGAGCGCGCGTCCGCGCTTGGGGCGGACAAGGCGGCCCGGAAGCAGCACGAGAAGCAGGCGAGCGCGGCCGGAGAGAAGCTCGCCGAAGCGGGGTTTGCGAGCGAAAGCGAACAGGGCGCGGCGGTCCGCTCGGAAGCGGTGGTCGATGCGCTCGACGGACGGATTCGCGAACACGACCGGGCGCTCACGGCGGCCCGGGAGCGTGTCCGGCTTGCGAAAGAGGCAGCCGACGGGATCGCCGCGCCGGACATCCCCGCGCTGCGGGAGGTCGCCGATCGCGCGGGGGCCGCCCACGACGACGCGAACGAAGCGGCGGGCGGGATGCGGGCGAATCGGGAGCAGATGGGTGCATGGCTCGCCGACCTCGCGAAGACCGCGGAGAAGCTCACCGACCGCGAGGAACGCCACGGCGTCGTCGGGCGTGTCGCAGAGATCGCCAACGGAAAAGGCGCGAACGCGCCGGGCATTGCCTTCCAGCGGTTTGTTCTCGGAGCCTTTCTTGACCACGCGCTTCGGGTTGCCACGGATCGTCTCCGCGTGATGAGTTCCGGCCGGTTCGAGCTGCGCCGCGCTTCAGAGCGCGTTGACGGCCGCCGCGCGGGGGGGCTGGATCTTGCGGTCAACGACACCTACACGGGCGTCGAGCGTCCGGTCGCCACGCTTTCCGGCGGCGAGAGCTTCCTCGCGGCGCTGTCGCTGGCACTGGGCCTGGCGGAGGTCGTGCAGTCGTACTCGGGCGGCGTGCGCCTGGAGACCCTCTTTGTCGACGAAGGATTCGGCACGCTGGACACGGAGTCGCTGGAACTCGCAATGAAGGCGCTTTCAGAGATTCAGGCCACGGGACGGCTGGTCGGAATCATCTCCCATGTCTCCGAACTGAGGACGCAGGTTCCGGCCCGGCTGGAGATCACTCGCGGACGGCGCGGCAGTTCGGCCCGCTTCGTCGTCTGACGCCTTTTTCCCGCTGGCGATTGCGCTTCGAATGAGCCACGATCCCGCCCTATGAAACGGATCTTTGAACCCTGGATGATTGTCGAGCGAGGCGGATTCCCGGAGTCTCGTCATCGGGGCATTCTGGCCGTCATCGACGATTCGGGGCGGGTGCTTGCGAGTCTCGGAGATCCATCGTGGGTCTCCTTCCTTCGCAGCAGCGCGAAGATGTTTCAGGCGCTTCCGCTGGTCGAATCCGGGACGGCGGACGCTCTCGGGCTGGACGACCGCCAGCTGGCCGTCTGCTGTGCGTCGCACAGTTCCGAGCCTTTCCACCTGCGCGCCGTGGAGGAGATTCTCTCGCGGGCGGGGCTTCTTGAAGCGGACCTGCAGTGCGGCCCCCACGAGCCGGTTCACGAACCCACCTGGTACCGCATGATCCGCGCGGGGGAGACTCCGGGCGCCCTCCACAACAACTGCTCCGGAAAGCACGCGGGGATGCTGGCAGTCTGTCGGCATCGCGGCTGGGAGACGGAGGGGTACCTCTCGCCGGATCATCCGCTCCAGAGGGAGATTCGCACGCTTCTCGCGGAGTATGCGGGAGTCGATCCGGACTCGGTGACCCACGCCACAGACGGATGTGGCCTGCCCACCTTCCGCCTGCCGGTGGAGTCCTTTGCCCGGGCGCTGGCGAAGTTCGCGGCCGGGAAAGGGCCGGACCGCTGGCGGGGCGCTTCCGCCAGGATCTTCCGCGCGATGACCAGCCACCCGGAGATGGTGGGGGGGACCGGCCGCTTCTGCACGGAAGTGGTGCGTGTCGCAAACCGGCCCCTTCTGGCCAAGACCGGGGCCGAGGGGTTCTACGCAGCCGCCTGGACCGATGACGACGGCCGCGGGAGGGGGCTGGTCGCGAAGGCGGAGGCGGGGGACGACCGAAGCCGGTACTTCGCCGTGGCGGGAGCATTGCGGAGCCTGGGAGTTCTGGACGACGCGGGACTGGCCGCGCTCGCGCCGTTTCACTCGGCGCCGCTTGTCAACCGGGCCGGGACGGAGGTGGGGCGGTTCATCCGCGCCGAGGGTGGGGAGGCGCCTTGATGAGCCGAGGAGTCGGCGGCCGACGGCGACCTGCGGAAAGCGGCTCCCCCCTGCACGCATTTCCCGATCGCCGTCTGGTCCGTCCGAATGCAGCCATTCGAAACGCTGATTCCCGGAAGGGGGTCCTTCCGCGCTGCGTCCGGGAATACTGCAAGTTGCGGGCCAATACTCCGCGATCTGGGCAGATTTTCCGAACTAAGTTGCAACTCCTGTTCGCACCGCAACTTAGCGTCCCTGCTGGCCCCGGGCTTTTCCGAAATCTCGTGCGTGGCCTGGCCCACGAAGGCCGGAAGCGACCCAAATGGTTCCGGTCAGGCGGTACCGGAGGTTCCGGTGGGACCGGGCATGGTCGCTTCCATCGCCGCATGATACTCTCCCCGATCGACTCTGGAGGTGAAGGATGAACCGGGGGATTCTCTCCTCATTGGCACAGCCGTCAGACTCGAAGATCCTGTTGCTCGTCCTCGACGGGCTGGGCGGGCTTCCCCATCCGAAGACCGGGCGCACGGAGCTGGAGTCGGCGGAGTCGCCGAATCTGGACCGCTGGGCGGCCGAGGGCGCCACCGGTCTCCATGATCCCATCGCGCGGGGAATCACGCCGGGGAGCGGCCCGGCGCATCTGGGGCTCTTTGGATACGACCCGGTGGCGGACAATGTCGGCCGGGGCGTCCTGTCGGCGCTGGGTGCGGAGCTGTCGCTGACTGCCCGGGATGTGGCGGCACGCATCAACTTCGCGACACGCGGCCCGGACGGGAACATTGCGGATCGGCGCGCGGGGAGGATCTCGTCGGAAGACGGAGAGCGTGTCGCCGCGCTCCTTGCCGGGGGGATTCGGATTCCCGGCGTGGAAGTGACGGTCTGTGCGGAGAAGGAGCACCGCGCCGTCGTCGTCTTCCGCGGGGAGGGGCTCTCCGGGGATGTGGCGGATACCGATCCGCAGTGTACCGGAGTTCCCGCGAGAGATCCCGCGCCCACCGCCGACGATCCGTGCGCGGCGCGGACCGCTGCCGTGGCGGGCGAGTTCGTCACCCGGGCGCGTGAGATTCTGGCGGGCGAACCCGCAGCGAACGATGTCCTCCTCCGCGGATTCGCGGGGTGGGATCCGCCCCGGTCCTTCCACGAACGGTACGGACTGCGCGGCATTGCCATCGCCCAGTACCCCATGTACCGCGGTCTGGCGCGGCTGGTCGGCATGGGCGTGGCCCCGACCCCCGCGTCGATCGAAGAGGGGTTTGACCTGCTCCCCGATGCGCTCGGCAACTCGGACTTTGTCTACCTGCACATCAAGCAGACCGACTCCGCCGGAGAGGACGCCGACTTCGACCGCAAGGTGAGCGTCATCGAGGAGGTGGACGCACTCCTGCCGAAGGTGGAGGCGGCCGCACCGGATATCATGATCGTGACGGGAGATCACTCCACACCCGCACTCATGGGGTCGCACTCTTCGCATCCGGTGCCGATTCTCCTGCGCGGCGGGCACGCATTCGTGGACGAGACGCGCGCCTTCGGCGAGACCGTCTGCCGCACCGGTTCGCTGGGGAGGTTCCCCGCGCGTGAGATCATGGCCGAAGCGCTTGCCGCCGCCGGCCGCCTCCAGAAGTTCGGCGCGTGACCCGTCCTACCGTGCGGGGGTCCTACGCGGCCCGGAGCCTTGTGTCGGGGCTTCTGCTCGCGTTCGCGTTTCCACCCTTCTCCGCGTTTCCCGTCGCGTGGGTCGCGCTGATTCCCTTCCTGCGCGCGCTCGAATCGCTGGCGGCCGAAGCTCGCACCGGCGCGCCGCGCACCGGCGTGTCCGCGGTTCGCGCGGGGTTCCTCTTCGGGTTCGCATTCTTCCTGCCGCTCCTTTGGTGGATTGCGCTTCTCGACGCGCCGACTCTCACGATCCCCTGGGTTCGATACCCGGCGACTCTCGCCGTCCCGCTCTACCTGGGGGTCTATCCGGCCCTCTTCTCGCTGGCCTATGTCCGCGTGAGAAGCCGGACGCGCATCCCGGCGTTTGTGGTGGCGCCCCTTCTGTGGACGGCGGCGGAGGTGCTGCGCGGCACCGGAGAGATGGGCTTTCCGTGGGGCGAAGCGGGGTATTCGCAGGTTCCCTTCCTGCCCGCGCTCCAGGCCGCGTCCGTCGTGGGTGTGGGTGGATTGACCGCGTGGATTGTGCTGGTGAACGGGATCCTTGCCGGGTTCCCCGGCCGCCGTCCGGTGTTTCGTCTGGCCACGACTCTTCTGGTCATCGCACTGCCACTTGCGGCGGGGCGTGAACGAATCGAGCACGGTGGCGACTGGAAAACCGTGCGGTGCGCGCTGGTGCAGCCCAATATCGCCAACGAGACGAAGTGGAACGCGGACCTTCGCCCGATCCATTTCGAAACGCTGGCGCAACTGACCCGAAAGGGGATCGAAGCGGGAGCGGAGTTTGTCGTGTGGCCGGAGACTGCCGCACCCTGTTACCTGCTCAAGGACGCAAGGTGGCGTCCGTTTGTGGAAGACCTCGCGCGGGAGACAGGCGTCCCGATCTTTCTGGGTACGCCGGACTATCAGGTACGCGACGGCGGCCGGGTGACCTACACGAACTCGGGGGCGTTCATGGACTCGCGCGGGTTCCTGGGCGGGCGTATGGACAAGATCCTGCTGGTTCCTTTCGGAGAGCGGCTGCCCTTCACCGCCGTGCTTCCGTTTCTGAATCGCCTGGACTTCGGCGAAGCGGACTTCCTTCCCGGAACTTTTCCCATCGTCTTCCATCCGGGCGACTGGGGCTTCGGCGCACTTGTCTGCTTCGAGGCCATCTTTCCCGGCCTTTCGGCAAAGTATGTCGAGGAGGGCGCGGAGATGCTGGTGGCCATCACGAACGACTCGTGGTTCGGCGCAGGCTCCGGTGCGGAGCAGCATGCCCGGATGGCGACCGTTCGATGTGTCGAGACCGGATGCGGGATGGCGCGCGCCGCGAACTCCGGGATTTCCATGGGGATCGACCCGTTCGGGCGCACCTTCGGAGAGACGGCGCTCTTTGAACGAACGGTGTCGGTCGTGGATGTGCCGCTTCGCGAGGGCCGCACGATCTACTCGCTGGCCCCCGGGCTCTGGTCGTGGGTGGGTATCGCGGGGTCCGTCATTCTCCTGGCGATGGCCCGCTTCCGGCGCCGGGGGTGGGCCGTGCCGGAAGCGAAGTAGGCCGCCGCGCTAACGCACCACCTGCACCGGCCGGGAGTACCGGATCCCCGCGGTGCGAAGCCGGAAGAAGTAGACGCCGGACGCCACACTCCGTCCCTGGTCATCCCTGGTGTCCCAGTGGATGCGGTTTTCCCCGGCGGGACGCACTCCTTCCACAAGCGTCGCCACGCGCCGTCCGGTGATGTCGTATACCGAGAGCTGCACTTCATCGGCGGTTCGGAGTTCGAACGAAAATGTTGTCGATCCGCGCACCGGGTTCGGCGCGACGCGCGGTGCCAGGGCCGATTCCGTCCCCATCGACTCCACGCCCACCGGAGATCCTCCGACCATCGGGAAGGTGTACCAGTGTGCCGGCTCCACTCTCGGCATGCCGGCGCTTCGCCCGGTGAGGTCCGTCGCGTGGATGTAGTACTCCACGAGCGTCGTGTCCGCAGCCAGGGGGAGACCGGTCCCGACGCCGAGAAACGCTTCGTAGGAGTCCCCGCCGACAGCGGTCATCGGGTCGGATCTCCAGATGTCTCCGGCGTACCGGTAGTGCAGTTCCACCGCCGCGATCCCCGCGCCGCTGCGATCGTCCACCACGGCCGAAATCAGCACGGGTGCGGCGGTCGTCTCACGGACGGGAATGTGCTCCACGCGAAGCATCCCCCGGTCCATGACGCCCTTGGCGCGGCAGTGAAGCGCGTCGTCGGTGATGAACCCGGAGTAGTAGTGGGCGCGGACATCGTAGCCCGGGGCCGCCGCGCGGTAGGCGTCCACGGCGGCACTGTCCCGGGACGCGTTCCCGAATGCGGGCACATAGATTTGATCGTTCAAGATGAGGCTGTTCGTGTAGGCGGCGGGGTCGTTCCAGCCGATGTTGTGGCAGTAGACGCGATGGACGGCATAGTTGCGCCCGGTGGAGGAAGCCAGAGACGCCAGGAGCGTTGCCCGCTGCTCAAGCGCCGCATAGGTGGAGTGGGAGCTCCACACCTCCTTCACCAGCACGGTCTCTTCATCCAGGAACTTCGCCCAGGTGTCGATGTGGTGGATTCCGCTGCCGGAAATGTCGGACACCACTTCGTAGTCCGTGATGCCGTAGTAGTCGAGCATCAGTTGATCCACCTGCGCGCTGGACATCCCGTTCTCGGACGCGGCCTCGTTGTAGACGAGATCCGTGGACATCCCGATGTGCGCGCCGTCGGTCATGTAGTTCCCGCCAGCGTGGAACATGTCGTGGCTGACAACCGGAATCCCCTGCTGCGTACCAAAGTGTCCGTTGACGGCGTTGTCGTTCGGGCGCCAGGGACGGTTGTAGGTGTGGTCCACGATCGCGATGTCTCCGTTCCCGTCAAAGACGAACCACGGTCCGTAGTCCCGGGTCCAGATGGAGTCGTTCGACTTGACGAGGAACTCCACCCGGCCCATGTCCACACCGTTTGCGGTCATGTTCGAAATGGCGGCCCCTTGCGACGAACTCCGGACGACGACATGCAGCGTGACATCGTCATCGAACTCGCGAAGCAGCTCGTACGGCAGTCCCAGCGGATAGCGGATCAGGACTCCGGTGCACGGTTCCCACTCGGCGCAGTTCCGAACCGGCGCGGCGGGAGGCGGGTCGGCGGCGCGGGCGGGCGGGAGCGCGTCCCTATTCCCTTCCCACAGGAGCCGTTCACGCAGCGTCTCCCGGTGCGGGAGGAGCTCTTCCAGGTCGTCCACGTCGCGTTCGGCCATGGCGGGAAAGGCGGACAGTGCCAGCACGGTGCTCAGAATCGTGACGACGCTTCCGGTGCGGTGCATGAAGTCTCCTCGGAGAAGGGCGATCGGAGTCTCCCGGGGGGAGGATCGGCCCAGTATATCAGGTTTGGCGGCCCGCTCGCAGCCCTCGCGTTGACCCTCCCGGGGCGGAGTGATATGTTCCGCCCTTCCTGATCGCCCAAAGCTCCCAGGCAGTCCGGTTCGAGGCAAAGTCCATGAGGTTCGCGTTCCGCCGGGATGTTGCTCTCGGCAGGTATCTGGCGCTGGATTCTCCAGTCCACCGACTGGACCCGAGGACCAGCCTTCTGGCATTCGTGGTTCTCACAGTGGTCCTCTGGCGGGCAGGGGCCGTGGGCTCGGCGCTGCTGGTCGCGGCGGTCGCGGGAGTGGCGGTCCTCGCCCGGATTCCCGCCCGGTGCATCGCGGGGGCGCTTCGAAGCCTGGCGTGGATTCTCCTGCTGACATTCTTCGTCCACCTGCTTCTGGTGGAGGGCGGGAGCGCGGAGTCCGGGGCACGCATGGTCTGCCGGATCGTCGGGATGGCGCTCGGCGCGCTCGTTCTGACCTCCACGACGGAGCCGGTTCGCCTGGCGGACGGGTTCTCTTCCGCGTTCGGGTTCCTGAGGCGCGTGGGTGTTCCCGTGCGGGATCTGGCCATGGTGTTGATGCTGGCGCTCCGCTTCCTCCCGACCATGATGGAGGAAGCGGAACGCATCGTGCAGGCGCAGCGCGCGCGCGGCGCGGTATTCGGCGGAGGGCCCGTGGCTCGTGCTCGCTCGCTGGTGCCGCTGGCGGTTCCGCTGCTTGCCGGGTGTCTCCTTCGGGCGGACACGCTGGCGCTGGCGATGGAGGCGCGGGGGTACTCGTCGGATGCGACGCAGACGAGGCTGCATCCGCTGGCGTTCCGGCGCGCGGATGCGCTGGTGCTTGCGGGTGCGGCGGTGACACTGGCGGCCAGCCTCGGCGGTTCGTCGGGGGGCTCTTGAGTTGGGCATCTGGAAACTCGTGGTCGAGTACGAAGGCACCGAGTTCGCCGGGTGGCAGGTGCAGCCGGAGTTGAGGACGGTCCAGGGAGAACTGGGCCGGGCGCTCTCCACCGTTCTTCGCCGCGAAGTGGCGGTGCAGGGAGCCGGGCGCACGGATGCGGGGGTGCACGCCTGCGGGCAGGTGGCTTCCATCGAGGCCGCGGAAGATGTGAACGAGGTTCTTGCGAAGGTGAACGGCGTGCTTCCGAGGGACGTGGTGGTCCGGCACGCGTCGCCGGCCCCGCCGGGGTTCCACGCGAGGCACAGCGCCGTTCGCCGGCATTACCGCTACCGTCTCCATCGGGGGGTGGTGGCTGTGGAAAGGAGAACATGTCTGTCGCTCCCGTGCGCGCCGGATCTGGAGAGAATCCGCCTCGCCGCCGATCGGCTTCCCGCGTCGCGGGACTTCGCCGCGCTGGCCAGCGCGGTGGATCCGGGGGAATCGACGATCTGCCGCCTGGAAAGCGTAGAAATCGTGGAGGAAGGTTCGTTTGTGAATGTAGAGGTTGTCGCAAACCGTTTTCTGCGGAAGATGGTGCGGACGATCGTGGGCACATTGCTGGAGGTGGGCCGGGGACGGCGTTCCCCGGATTGGATTGACGAGGTTCTCGACTCCGGAGATCGCCGGGCCGCAGGCCCCGTTGTTCCGGCGCGCGGCCTGTTTCTGATGGCGGTAGACTACCCGGGTGACCCCGGACTGAAGGAGAAGACCGAATGAAGATCTTTCTGGATACGGCGAACATCGACGAGATCCGCTCCAGCGCGGACATCGGGATCGTGGACGGCGTGACGACGAACCCCACACTTCTTGCGCGGGAAAAGGACTGCGGCGACTTTCGCGAAGTCCTGAAGGAGATCTGCACCATCGTGGACGGGCCGGTGAACGCGGAAGTCACCGGAGACACGAAGGACGAGATGTTCGAAGAGGGGATGAAACTGGCGCGCCTCCACGAGAACATCGTCGTGAAGATCCCCATGACTCGTGAAGGTCTCAAGGCGGTGAACGCGCTGCATGCCGAGGGCATCCACACCAATGTCACGCTGATCTTCAGCACGAATCAGGCACTGCTCGCAGCCAAGGCGGGGGCCCACTTTGTCAGCCCGTTTGTCGGACGACTGGACGACATCGGGACATTCGGCGTGGAACTCATCCGGGACATCGTGACGGTCTACGCGAACTACTCCTTCGAGTGCGAAGTGATCGCCGCGTCCCTCCGTTCCCCGACGCACGCGACGGACTGCGCCGTGGCCGGCGCGCACATTGCCACGGTTCCAAAGAAGGTACTCGACCAGATGTTTCTGCATCCGCTGACCGATCGCGGGATCGCGCAGTTCCTCAAGGACTGGGAAAGCACGGGGGCGAAGATCTAGGTGGCGGGACTCCTTCGGGCCGTCGTTCTCGCGGCGGCCCTGCTTCCGGCGACGGTTCCTGACCCGGCCGTGGCGACCTCCGCGCGGGACACGGGGGCCGTCATCGAAACCGGGCGGCGAAACGCCATTGTGCGTGCTGCCGAGCAGGTATCCCCGGCCGTGGCGACCGTCTCGGTTCTGCGGAGGGAACTGGTCGTTCAGCGAGTCTATCCGGAGGGATACGAAGACTTCTTCGGTCCGTTCTTTCCGGGAATCCGGCGGAGGGTCTGGAAGCCGGTGCAGGGCATGGGTTCCGGCGTGGTGGTCAGCAAGTCCGGCATTGTCCTGACCAATCACCATGTGGTGAAGGGAGCGGGGGAGATTCGCGTGACGCTCTCCGACGGGCGGGAGTACAGCGCGGTCGTCGTGGGCGGAGAGGAGCGGTACGACCTGGCGGTCCTTCGCTTCGACCCGGCCGGAGAGGACATCCCCGTCGCCACGGGCGGTTCGTCTGCGGATCTGATGATCGGTGAGTGGGTGATTGCGCTCGGCAACCCGTTCGGTTATGTGCTGGGAGACTCCCGGCCCACGGTCACGGTCGGCGTCGTGAGCGCGTTGAACCGGGATCTCCTGCCCTCCGGTTCCAGCACGGTCACCATGTATCGCGGCATGATCCAGACCGACGCGGCCATCAATCCCGGAAACTCGGGCGGGGCTCTGGCCAACGCGCTCGGTGAAGTCGTGGGCATCAACACCTTCATACTGTCCAAGTCCGGAGGCAGCCAGGGGATCGGGTTCGCCATTCCCATGGACACCGCCATGCGTGTGCTTCGCGAGATCGTCGACTATGGCGCTGTTCGCGAAGTCTGGATCGGGTGCCGCATCAACGACATTCCCGCGGCACTGGCGGAGAGGCTGTCGCTGGAGTCCACCGAAGGCGTCATTGTCGCGGATGTGGAACAGGGAAGCCCGGCCGAGCGCGCGGGGATGCGCCGGGGAGATGTCATCACGGAGATTCAGGGAGAGACGATTCGCCGCTTCGAGGACGCCACCTACGCGCTGTACGGATTCCTCGTCGGCGACGACATCACTTTCGAAGTCCAGCGGGGCGACCGGGTCGTCACGCGCACTCTTCATCTGGCGGAGCGAAGATGATCGAGAGATACACGCGCCCCGAGATGGGCGGAATCTGGTCGAACCAGCGCAAGTTCGAGACCTGGCTCGCCGTGGAGATCGCGGTTTTAGAGGCGCTGGCCGACCTGGGCCGGGTGCCTGCGGAAGATGTCTCCGAAGTGCGCGCCCGCGCGCGGGTGGACGCGGATCGCATCGCCGAGATCGAAAAGGAAACGGACCACGATGTCGTGGCCTTCCTTCGCTGCGTTTCAGAGAGCGTGGGAGAGTCGGCGCGATGGGTTCACATGGGGGTCACCAGTTCGGATGTCGTGGACACCTCATGGGCCATCCTGCTGAAGGAGGCGGGGGAGAAGCTGATTGTGGGTGTGGAGGGCCTTGCGGAGGCGCTCCGCCTTCGCGCGCTGGAGCATCGGGACACGCCCATGATGGGCCGCACGCACGGGGTTCACGCGGAGCCCACCACCTTCGGGCTGAAGCTCGCGGTCTTCCGCGAGGAACTCCTGCGCGACAGGGACCGACTGGTGAGGGCGGTGGAGACCATTTCCGTGGGGAAGATCTCCGGGGCGGTCGGCACCTTCGCGCATCTGGATCCCGAAGTCGAAGAGGGGGCGTGCCGACGGCTGGGCCTTACTCCCGCGCCGGTGTCCACGCAGATCCTCCAGCGCGACCGGCATGCGGAGTACGCCTTCGCGCTGGCGGTGACCGGCGCCACCTGCGAGAAGATCGCGCTGGAGATCCGCCATCTGCACCGGACCGAAGTGCGCGAGGTGCAGGAGCACTTCGCGCGCAAGCAGACCGGATCGTCGTCCATGCCGCACAAGCGGAACCCCATTCTCAGCGAGAGGGTCTGCGGGCTCGCGCGCGTGCTTCGCGGGAATCTGCAGGTGGCGCTGGAGAATGTCGCGCTGTGGCACGAACGCGACATCAGCCACTCGTCGGCGGAGCGTGTGGTGCTTCCGGACGGGGTGGTTCTTCTGGATTACCTCCTGGCGAAGACCACCGGCCTCGTGGAGAACCTCCTGGTCTTCCCGGAGAACATGCGTTCGAACATCGACCGGACGCGCGGCCTCGTATTCTCGCAGGCGCTCCTTCTCGACCTGGTGCAGGCGGGCTGGACGCGCGGGGCGGCGTATCGCGCCGTGCAGAGCGCGTCGGCTCGTGTCTGGGACGAGGGGATCACCCTTCGCGAAGCCGTGCTGGCCGATGACCTCATCATGCAGACGCTGGACGAGAGCGCCGTGGACAGCGCGTTGTCGCTCACGCGATCGCTGCGGAATGTGGGACGCGTGTTCGTGAGGCTCGGTCTCGTGGAGGAGGCGGCCCATGCCGGCTGATTCCGTCGGGGCTCTGCGGACGCTGGAGTTCACCGCATCGGAAGATGCTCTGGTGCAGGCGCTCATTTCCGAGCGTGGGCTGTGCTTCACCGTCGGGGAAGCGCGGCAACTGGTGGATCTTCTCGGGCGGAACCCCACGGTTCTGGAGGCGCATCTCTTCGATACGATGTGGTCGGAGCACTGTTCGTACAAGTCGAGCCGCCCCGTGCTGAAGCGTTTCCTCCCGACCGACAGTTCCTTTGTGGTGCTGGGTCCGGTGGAGGACGCGGGAGTCGTGGAGATCGGTGAAGTGAACGGGGTGCGATGGGCGGCCGTGATGGGGCATGAGAGTCACAACCATCCCAGCCAGATTGTTCCCGGCGAAGGGGCGGCCACCGGCATCGGCGGCATCGTCCGCGATGTCTACTGCATGGGTGCGGATGTGTTCGCGGTGCTGGACTCGCTTCGCTTCGGAGATCTGGACGGACCGGACGGGGAGAGATCTCGCGAGATCCTCACGGGAGTCGTGGAGGGGATCGCGGGTTACGCGAACCCTCTGGGCGTTCCGAACTGCGGCGGGGAGACGGTCTTTCATCGCGGGTACGGGGACAACTGCCTGGTGAATGTGGTCTGCGCCGGGGTGATGCCGGTGGATCACCTGGTCCACAGCGCGGTGCCGGAGCGCGCCCGGACGGAACCGTACGACTTCATCCTCACGGGCAAGGCGACGGATGCTTCGGGGTTCGGCGGGGCCACGATGGCTTCGCGGATTCTGGAAGTGGAAGAGGACTCACGCTCGGCGGTGCAGGTCCCGGATCCGTTCTTGAAGCGCGTCTTGCGGAATGCCTCGCTGGCGGTCATGGAGCGGGCGCGGGAGATGGATCTCGAAATCGGGTTCAAGGATCTGGGCGCGGGGGGGATCGTCTGTGTCGCGGCGGAGATTGCGCATTCCGGTGGTGTCGGCGTGGAGATTCGGCTGGACGAAGTCCATGTGGCGGAGGATGGGCTGGGGCCGGAGGTGATCGCCTGCGCGGAGACCCAGGAGCGCTTCGGATGGGCGGTTCCCCGGAGCTTCACGGACGAGGTTCTTCGCATCCACAACGAGGAGTTTGATCTCCCGCGTGTAAGCCGTGGCGCGGCGGCGCGTCATGTGGGGGAGTTCCTGCCGGATCATCCCGGAATGCGCGTCTTCTGGAATGGAGAACTGGTCGGAGACGCCGCCACCGAGGCGGTGACCGCTGGCGTGACGGCGGTGCGGGACGCGGCTCCGGCGCGGGATGAAGACCCCGGCGAGGTCGTCTTCCACGGAGACCTGCGGCGGTTGGCGCTGGAAGTGCTGGCGTCGGAGAACATCGCGTCGAAGCGGGATCTCTTCTCTCACTACGATCAAGAGGTGCGTGGCGGCGCGTTCCTCCGTCCGGGGGAAGCGGACGCGGGCGTGGCGCTTCCGGTGCCGGGGGCTCCTCTGGGCGTGGCTCTTTCGGTGGACGGCAATCCGCGCTATGGCGAGCGCAATGCCTACTGGGGCGGTGCGAACGCTGTGCTGGAGTCGGCGCGGAATGTGGTGGCCGCCGGTGCGTGGCCGCGTGCGCTGACCGACTGCCTCAACTTCGGCAACCCGGAACGGGCGGAGGTGTACCGGGACTTCCGGGATGCCGTTCGCGGAATGTCGGATGCGGCGCGCGGCTTCGGCACGCTGGAGCGGCCCGGGGAACCGCTGCCGTTTGTCAGCGGGAATGTGAGCTTCTACAACGAGTCCTCGACGGGACGGGCCATTCCGCCTTCGCCCATTGTGTGCTGCCTTGGAGTGGCGCCGGACGCCCGCCGCTGCCGGGCGATCGCTCTGGAGCGCGTCGGGAGCCGGGTGGTCCGCGTGGGGCACTGCCGCGACGAACTGGGAGGCTCGGAGGCGGCGAGGATTCTCCATCAGGAGGAACGCGGGCGCGTGCCCACGGCGGACTTCGGCGCGGAAGCCACCTTCGCGCGGGCGGTGCTGGAGTGCATCGAGGCCGGGAGCGTGGGGGGGAGCCACGACATCTCCTCCGGCGGGCTCTTCACCGCGCTGGCGGAGATGCTCCTCGGGCCGCGCGGGAGCATGGAGCGCGGACTGGCCGTGGACATCCGGGCTCTTCCCGGGCGGGGAGATTTCGAGAAGCTCTTCTCGGAGACCGGCGCCTACCTTCTGGAAGTGCCCGGTGACGGACCGCTCCCGCCCTCGCTCGCGGAGGTTCCCTGCGAAGTCGTGGGAACGGTGACGGACCAGCCAGGGTTGCGCATTCTCGGAGATTCGGGAGAGTACGAGTTTTCGGCACAGGAACTGGAATCGGCGTGGCGGGATTCCTTCGCGGAGGTGGCGGGATGAGAGTCGCGGTGCTGCTGTTTCCCGGGATGAACTGCGAAGACGAGACTCTGCGCGCGCTGGAAAGCGTGGGGTTGGATGCACGCATCGTTCCGGCGCACACCGGCGAACGGGAGCTTCTCTCGTACGACGGGTTCGTTCTTCCGGGCGGCTTCTCCCACGAGGACCGGATTCGCGCGGGAGTCGTGGCCGCCAAGCATCCCGTGATGGAGACGGTGGCGCGTGCCGCCGAAGAGGGGCGTGCCGTCGCGGGGATCTGCAACGGTGCGCAGATCCTGCTGGAAGCCGGGCTCGTTCCCGCGCTGGAGGCGGGGCGCGTGGAGATGGCGCTGGCTGTGAATGACTCGGGAAGCCGGACCGGCTACTACTGCGACTGGCGAACCGTGGTCGCGGATTTCGCGGAGGAACCGGTGCCGCTTCCCTTCGCGCACGCGGAGGGGCGCTTTGTGACAGCGGATGAAGAAGTGCGGCGGCGCGTGCTGGCCGAAGGGCTGATTGCGGCGCGGTACTGCGATCAGGACGGAAAGGTCGTCGCCGGGTGGCCGGTCAATCCAAACGGCGCGTGGGAGAACGCGGCCGCGATTCGCAATCCACAGGGGAATGTGTTGGCGATCATGCCCCATCCGGAGCGGGCCAACTGGGCATGGCAGGTGCCGGTGGACACCCCGGGCCGCTGGGGGGAGATTCGCCGGTCACTTCCCGACGCGTGGACCGAAGAGCCGGGGCCGGGTCGGGACTTCTTCCGCGCCTTCGCACGGATGACGGGGGTGACCGCATGACGATCGAAGCCCTGGTCTTTCGAAAGGTGAGGGACCTTGTGCGGGATGCCGCGGAAGATGTTCTCAACGACTGGGGCGCGCCGGTCTCCGCCGTGGAGCGCGCGGAGATCTGGTCGTTCACGGTGGATGCCGCCGACCCTGCCGAAGAGGTGCGGCGGGCTCTGGAGGAGACGACCGCCGTGGTGAACCCCAACATCCATCTCGTCCGTATGGACGGGTGGGGCGCGCCGCCTGATCGGGGATGCCGCGCGTTTGTTCGGGTCACCGACCGGGTGGATACGAAGGGCGCGGCGGTGCTCAGGGCACTCCGGGATCGACGCGGGATGGCCTCCTTCACCGAGGTGCGCCGGTCGGTGCTGTGGATTCTGGACCTGGATACGGAAGACCCGGCCGAGGCGAAGCGCGCGGTCGCAGGACTGGCCCGGACGGACCGCCGCTCGGCCGGACTCCTGGCCAACCCGCACGCACAGGATGTGTGCGTAGAGGTGGTGTCCGCATGAGTGCTCGCGAGAAGTGCGGCATTTTCGGAGTGTACGGGCACCCGGACGCGGCGTGGCTCACCTATCTGGGGCTGCACGCCCTGCAGCACCGGGGGCAGGAGGGGGCGGGCATCGTCTCCGCCCACGAGGCGGATCTGCATACGCACCGTGGACAGGGGCTGGTGTCGGATGTGTTCACCCGCGAGGCCATCGAGGCCCTGCCGGGGCGTTCCGCCATCGGGCACAACCGCTACTCCACGACCGGCGCGGACAAGTCGATGAACCTCCAGCCGCTCGTGGCGTCCTATCGGGACGGACGAGTCGCCATCGCCCACAACGGGAACCTGGTCAACGCACGGGAGCTTCGCGAGGAGTGCGAACACCTGGGCTCCATCTTCCAGACCACGGTCGACAGCGAGGTCATCGTGCACCTGCTTGCCCGGGCGCACCCGCCGGGGCTCGACGGGAAGCTCCGGCAGACGCTGTCACGAGTGCGCGGCGCGTACTCGCTGGTCTGCCTCTCGCCGGACGCGCTCCTCGCGATTCGAGACCCCAACGGATTCCGCCCGCTCTGTCTGGGGCGGCTGGACGACGCCTGGATTGTGGCGTCCGAGAGCTGCGCGCTGGATATCATCAAGGCGGAGTATGTCCGGGAAGTGGAGCCGGGGGAGATCGTCGTCATCGAAAAGGGCGGCGTTCGGTCGCTTCGCTTCGGAGCCGATGCCCCGCGGGCGGAGTGCGTGTTCGAACACATCTATTTTGCGCGGCCGGATTCTCGCGCCTACGGTTCCTGCGTGAGTGAAGTGAGGCGCGCGCTGGGGCGGCAGCTCGCCCGGGAGCATCCGGTGGACGCGGATCTGGTGATGGCGGTCCCGGACTCGTCCAATGCCGCGGCGCTGGGGTATTCGCGGGAGTCGAAGATCCCGCTGGAGCATGGACTCATCCGGAATCACTATGTCGGGCGCACCTTCATCAGCTCGTCTCAGGAGCAACGCGACTTCGGCGTGCGCCTGAAGTACAACGCCGTCCGGGAAGTGCTGGAGGGCCAGCGAGTGGTCGTCGTGGATGACTCCGTGGTGCGCGGCACTACCAGTCGCAGCCTCATGCGGATGATCCGCGAGGCCGGTGCCCGCGAGATCCACTTCCGTGTGAGTTCCCCCCCCGTGAAGCACCCCTGCTTCTACGGGATCGACATGCCGACCTATTCGGAACTGGTCGCCTCCGAACGCACCGTACCGGAGATCCGCGATGCGGTCGGCGTGGATTCGCTGGGGTATCTCTCCGTGGAGGGGATGCTTCGCGTGATCGCGGCGGAACGGGGCGAGGGGCAGTGCGATGCCTGCTTCACGGGAGCGTATCCGGTGAGGTGGAAGAAGATTCCTCACAAGGAAGTTCTTTCGGTGATAGACTCCGGCGGCGTTTCGAAGGGCGCGCGGTCGTGATGCCCGCGCGGTAGGCGCGGAAGGGGAAGAGGCGAATGCTCAGCAGTCTCTGGAGTCTCCTCACCAACGACATGGCCATCGATCTGGGGACGGCCAACTCCCTCGTCTATGTCAAGGGACGCGGCATTGTCATCGACGAGCCGAGTGTCGTGGCGGTGGACCAGCACTCGGGAGAGGTCATCGCGGTCGGCCAGGACGCCAAAGCCATGCTGGGCCGCGCACCGGACTCGATTGAGGTCATCCGCCCGCTGAAGGACGGCGTCATTGAGAAGGTCGGGATGGCGGAAGTGCTTCTGCGGTCGCTGATTACGCGTGCGCAGAGGCGGAAGGCCTTCGTCCGTCCGCGGACGGTCGTGGCCGTCCCGTCCGGCATCAACGAATCCGAGGAGCGCGCGGTCCGGGACTCCGCCGAGAACGCCGGAGTTCGCGAGGTCTACCTCATCAGCGAACCCATGGCGGCCGCCATCGGAGTGGGGCTGCCGGTGGACAAGCCGTCCGGGAACATGATCGTGGACATTGGCGGCGGGACCACGGATGTGGCGGTGATCGCGCTTTCGGGAACCGTCGCGAAGACCTCCATCAAGGTCGGCGGAGACGGCATGAACGAAGCCGTCGCCCAGCATGTGAAGAAGAAGTACAACCTTCTCGTCGGGATCCAGGTGGCGGAGCAGATCAAGATGGCCATCGGATCGGCGCACCCGGAAGAGGGAGAGGACGATGACGGGCTGGAGGTCAAGGGCCGGGATCTGGTGGAGGGAATCCCGAAGACAATCCGCATCAAGACCTCGGAGATTCGCATCGCGCTCAGGGATCCGGTCGAGGAGATCGTCCGCGCGGTGAAGCGCACGCTGGAGGAGACACCGCCGGAACTGGCGGCGGACATCGTGGATCGGGGAATCGTGATGACCGGGGGCGGGGCGCTCCTGAGAGGGCTTGATGTCTTCCTGCGGGAACGGACGAACCTCCCCATCAATGTGGTGGAGGACCCGTTGACCTGCGTGGTGCTGGGGGCGGGGAAAGTGCTGGATGAGACGGATCGCTACGAAAAGGTACTCTTGAAATCACACCGAAGGTAACTCTTGTCGCCATTGAACGACTACCTCTCCCGCCGGGGCGAGATCCTGGTCCTGGTTTGCGTAGTGGCGGCCTCCCTGACTCTTCACTGGGTGTCGCGGTCCCGAGGGGCCGGGTTCGCCCACTCGCTGCATGATGCCGCGCTGGGGCCGGTCCAGTCGGGGCTGTCCTTCGTGGGCGGGCTGGTGGGGCTGAGATCGGAGAATGACTCGTTGCGTACGGATCTCGCGCAGGCGTCGCTTCGGATTGCCGCGCTCCGGGAGGATGCGCGCGAGGGAGATCGCCTGCGGGAGATGCTGGCGCTGCGGGACCGAAGCACGCACGGGCTTCTGGCGGCGCGGGTCGTCGCGGTCGAAGCGGACCGCACCGGGGACGACCTTCGCATCGACAAGGGCGAACGAGACGGCGTTCGTTGCAATCTGGCGGTGGTGACGCCTTCCGGGCTCGCCGGAGCAGTGGCGACGGTCGGGCCGCGTACTTCGCTGGTTCGCCCGCTGGCCGGACCCCAGTGCCAGGTCAGCGTCCGGCTCTCCGGTGTACGAGCGGAGGGAATCCTCAGGTGGGATCGGTTCGATGGCTTGCGGGTCACCTTCCTTCCGGCGCGGGCGGCAGTGGAGGTTGGGGAAGAGGTGATCACGACCGGCTACGGAGGCGTCTTTCCCGCCGGAATCCCGGTGGGGCGCGTGCGGTCGGTGGAATCCTCGCCCGGCGACGGAACGCTCCGGGTGAGCGTGGAGCCTGCCGTGGACTTCTCGCGCCTGGAGGAGGTGTTCGTCGTCTCAGGCTCCGGAGAGGAGACGCCGTGATCGGGCTGCTGCGTTTCCTCGCCGTGCTGTACGCCGCGATCCTCGTCCAGACGCTCATGGTCCCCGCGCTGGCTCTGGGTGGAGTTCGTCCGGATGTCACTTTCGTGCTGGTCATCCTGGCGGCGTTTCATCACGGCGCCGCGGCCGGAGCGCTGGCCGGGTTTCTGGTGGGGCTTCTTGTCGGCGCCGGATCGGACGGGACGCTGGGGCTCCTGTCTCTGGCAAACGGCGTCGTCGGATATGCGGTGGGCGCGTTGGCCTCCCGAATCGTTCGCGGGAGCATTTCGACGCAACTCCTGATTCTCTTCCTGGCGGCGATCTTCCGCGATCAGATCCTCGTGTTCCTCCGGCTGCCGGGGAGCCCGGTGGAGGGGGGGCGACTCTTCATCACATCCACGCTTCCGGGCGGCATCTACACCGCGCTTCTGGGGGTTCCAGCGCTGGCCCTTGCGGAGAAACTCGTTGGATGGAACCGGGGACCGGCCCGTGGCCTCCGCTGACTCCCCGCTGCAGGAGGAGCGCGTTCGTCGCGCCCGGTTCCTGACGGTTCTCCTCCTGGCCGGAGTCGCCGTAATGGGTGCGCGTCTCTTCCAGCTTCAGGTGCTCGGAGTGGAGGAGTACACCCTCCGTTCGGAGAAGAACCGCGTGCGTCGAGAGTGGGTGGATGCTCCCCGCGGACTCATTGTGGACCGGAACGGAGAGGTGCTGGCTGATACGCGTCCGAGCTTTACCGTGCTGGCTGTCCCGCGCGAGGCGCTTCCCGACTCCGCCTGTGTGGCTCTTCTGTGTTCCGTGATGGAGATGGACCCCCTTCAGGTGCGCGACCGCCTCGGCGGAGGCGCGGACCGCCTGCCGCGCGTGTTGTATCGAGACGCGAGTTTCGAACAGGTGTCTCAGATTGCGGAGCGCGGGGCGGAACTCCCCGGCGTGACGGTGGAGGTCGCGCATGCGCGGTTCTATCCGCATGGGTCGCTGGCCGCGCACGCGATCGGTCATGTCGGTGAGATCTCCGAGGAGGAAGTGGCCTCGCTGCAGACGGAAGGCTATCGGGCGGGGCACTTTCTGGGGCGTACGGGACTCGAGAGGTTCTATGAGGCGCGTCTGCGCGGACGCGAGGGCGAGCGATACAGCGAAGTGGATGCCGTCGGCCGGGTCGTGGGAATGTTCCCCGGGCGGGATCCCGTGCCGCCGCAACCCGGAGAGACGCTGGAGTTGCATCTCGACGCGCGGCTGCAGGCGGTTGCGGAATCGCTGCTGATTGGAGTGCGCGGGGCGGCGTGCCTTCTTGAAGTGGAGACCGGGGGGGTGCTGGTCCTCGCATCCGCTCCCGCGTTTGACCTGAACCCCTTTGCCACCGGGATTGACGCCCCGAGCTGGAAGCGTCTCCGCGAGAGCGCGGAACTGCCCCTTCTCAACCGGTGCGTTCAGGCGGTCTATCCGCCCGGTTCTACCTTCAAGGCGATCACCGCAGCCGTCTCGCTGGAGGATCGGATCATACGCCCCGGAAACCCGGCATGGGTTCCGTGCCGGGGGGGCTACCAGTTCGGGAATCGATGGTACGGGTGCTGGGACGCGGATGGCCACGGGTCGCTCTCTCTGGTGGGCGCGTTCCTCCGGTCGTGCGATGCGTACTTCTACCAGCTGGGCGAGCGGTTTGATCTGGACTCTCTGGCCGGGCATTCGCGAAGTGCCGGTCTCGGGTCGCCCACCGGGATCGACCTGCCGACGGAACTCGCGGGAAACACCCCGGACACGGCGTGGTTTGATCAGCGCTACGGGCGCGGCCGCTGGACGAGGGGGAACCACCTGAATCTCGCCATCGGGCAGGGCGAACTTCTGGTGACGCCGCTTCAGATGGCGCGCCATGCGGCGGTGCTTGCGACGGGCGGGCGTGTCCCGACACCACGCCTCGTGCGGTCTCCGCAACGGGCAGACCAGGACGCCGCGCCGTCCCCCCCGAACTGGGATCTGAGCAGTGAGACATGGAAGGCCCTTCGCGAAGGAATGGCTCGAACCGTCACGGATGACGAGGGCACGGGGCGCGGCTGCCGGATTGCCGGATTCATGCCCGCCGGGAAGACGGGCACCGCCGAGAATTCACACGGGAGCCCCCACGCGTGGTTCATGGGGTACGCGCCCGCGGACGCGCCGGAAGTGGCGTTTGCCCTGATCGTGGAGGGCGGTGGGCACGGCGGAGAGGTCGCCGTCCCCCTCGTTCGCGCCCTCCTGGAGGAGGTTCGCCTGAGCCGAAGAGGTGTGTCGTGACGCGACCCCGGGAGGACTTCGACCTGATCTTCCTGGCGGCATTTCTCGCGCTGGTGGCCGCGGGACTGGTGGCCGTCTACTCCGCGTGCCAGGGGGAAGCGCCCGGTTCGGTGAGCGGCCTCTGGAAGCGGCAGATCCTCTTTGCCGGAGTCGGGATGGTGGCGTTTCTTGTCTGCGCGTCCATTCCGCACGCCGTGTGGGACCGGATGTCACCCGTCCTTCAGGTCCTTGCGCTGGGGATGCTGGTGGTGGTCCTGGTGGCGGGAGACTCCGGGGGCGGCGCGCGCCGGTGGTTTACCCTGGGCGGGGTACGGTTCCAGCCCTCCGAACCGGCGAAGCTCGCGACCGTGCTTCTGCTGGCGCGGGTCCTGGCCTCCCGGAGAAAGCCACGCGAGTCCATCTTCGGGATGGTGGTGCCGTGTGCGCTGGTATTTCTCCCGGCGGCGCTCGTTCTTCGCGAACCGGATCTCGGCACCGCGCTGGTCTTCCTCGCGATCCTCCCCGCGATGCTCTACTGGAGCGGGATCTCCGCGCCCTACATTCTCCTGTCCGTGTCTCCGGCGCTCTCGGTCGTCTGCGCCTCCAGCCTGCCGTCGTGGGTGGTGTTCAGCGTGTTCCTGCTGGTCCTGGCGTTCCTTGCACGCTTCCATCTTGCAGAGCGAATCCTCTATGTCGTGCTGTCCCTTCTGGCGGGGATCGGGACGCCGCTCCTCTGGGGGCGGCTGGAACCCTATCAGCAGGACCGGATCCTCGCGTTTGTGGATCCGGCGCAGTACTCTTCCGGAGCGGGTTACCAGATCATCCAGTCCAAGGTGGCCATCGGGTCGGGAGGGTTCGCCGGACTGGGCTTTCTGGAGGGAACCCAGAAGGGGCTGGCATTTCTCCCGGCGCGGCACACGGACTTTGTCTTCAGCGTTGTCGGCGAGGAGTTCGGCTTTCTGGGAACGGTGTTCGTGCTGGGGCTCTTCACACTGCTCGTGGCCAGGGGACTCCGAATCGCGGCATCCGTTCGAGACCCGTTTGCCGGCTTGACGGTTGTCGGCATCCTGTCGATGCTCTCGTTCCAGTTGCTGGTGAACATCGGCGTGACGCTCGGGCTGGTTCCCGTGACCGGGCTTCCGCTTCCCATCCTCTCGTATGGGGGGACATCGCTCATCTCGACGATGGCATCGCTGGGGATTGTCTTCGGGATCGGCCTGAGACGGAGGATCTGAATGCACAAGACGCTGTTCTCACTCGGACCGCTGGAGATCCACTCCTACGGGTTTCTTCTGGCCCTCTCGTTTGCGCTGGGGCTGTGGCTGGCCGCGCGGCGGGCGGAGGCTCGCGGGATTCCATCCGAGAAGATCATGGATCTCACGCTGGTGATCATTGCGTGTGTGGTCGTGGGAGCGCGGGCCCTCTTTGTGGCGGCGCATCCCGCGCAGTTCGCCGGGCGCTGGCTGGATGTTCTGAAGACCTGGGAGGGCGGCCTGACGATGTACGGCGGCGCGGTTCCTGCCGTGGTGGTGGGAATGTGGCTGTTGCGCCGATGGGGCATCGACCCGTGGGCGGCGGCGGATTCGATTGCCCCGTCGATCGGGCTGGGTCTGGGGCTGACCCGGATCGGCTGCTATCTCTCCGGCTGCTGCCTGGGCGCACCCACGGAGGCGTCGTGGGCCGTGGTCTTCCCCGACAGCTGCTATCTGTACAGCGGCAGTCCGCTGAGTGCCGGAACGCCGGTTCACCCCGCGCAGCTGTATGCGTCGGCGGTCGGGTTCTTCCTCTTCGCGTTTCTGATGCTCCTGGATCGGCGGCCGCTGCGCCGGGGGAGCCTGTTTCTGACCTTCCTTCTGCTCTACTCAGTGGCTCGCACGCTTCTGGATACGCTGCGCACCTACGACGCGACCGCCTTTCCCGTCGCCGCAGTTCCGCTGACACTCAATCAGTGGGTTTCCGCGGCGGTGTTCCTGTTTGCAGTGTACGGCCTGGCTCGCGGTGTCGGCGGGAGCCGGACCTCCTCCGCGTGACCGGCGAACCCTGCCGCGCGACGGGGCCGAGTCCGCGGTTTCTCGTCGTGGGTTGCCCCGTGGCGCACTCGCTGTCGCCCGTGATGATGGCGGCGGCCTTCCGGGCGGCGGGAGTCCCGGGAGAGTACGCGGCGCGGGAGATTCCCCCGTCCTCATGGCCGGACGCCATGGACGATCTCTTCCTCGAGGGGATCGCCGGGATCAATGTCACGGTTCCACACAAGGAAGGGGCGCTGGCGGGGGCGGCCACGGCGTCGGCGGAGGCGCGCGCGATCGGTGCGGCAAACACGCTGGTTCGAGCGGATCACGGGTGGCATGCGGAGAACACCGACGCCCCCGGCTTCCTCGACTGGGTCCGTGAGGCCGACGGAGGCGATCTCCTCCGGGAAGATGCACTGGTGCTGGGTGCGGGCGGTTCGGCCCGCGCGGTGGTCGTGGCGCTCCTGCGGGCGAACTGCCCGCGCGTCTGGATCGCGAATCGAACGCGACCGCGGGCGGAGCAGCTGGCGAACGCGCTCGGGGCGGAGCGCGTGTCCGTGGTGGAAAGGGACGACGCATCCCCGCAAGGACTGGTCGTGAACTGTACGGCTCTCGGGATGCATCCGGCCGATGCGCTTCCGCTCGCGGCGGGTTCTCTTGCGGGGGCCGGTCTGGTGATGGATCTGGTCTACCCGGAAACGAACCTCGTGCGTGCGGCCCGCGAGGCCGGAGTCGCGGCTCATGACGGCTCGGGGCTTCTTGTGGCGCAGGGGGCGCGGTCCTTCCAGCTGTGGACAGGTTTCACCGCGGACCGTCGCGCCATGCGCGAAGCGGTGGAGGCGGCCCGGCACGGATAGCACGCCGGGGAGGGGTGGTCCGCGGGAGGATCGGTCCGTACCATCGACCTTCCCCGTCGGAGGTTGTTCGTGGTCGGGTTTGCCGTCGCCTGTGCCCGCAGCCATGCGACCGCGCTTCTGGATCTCCTCTGGCCGCCCGTCTGCCCCCGGTGTGGGGGCCGTGCCGCCGTGCCGCGGGAGATCTTCTGCGAGTCGTGCTGGTCCTCCCTCTCTCCGGTTCGCGGAGATGCGGGCCGGGGGGTCCATGCCGCGTTTTCGGTGAACGCCTTGTTCATCGAAATGCTCGCGTTCTCCAAGTACCGAAGATACCGGCGTGTGGGTCTTCGTCTGGCGAGGGAGGCGGCGGCCCTGGTGTCGCCGCTGCCCGGGGCGGTCCTCGTTCCGGTTCCACTTACGAAGACCCGGCACCGCGAACGCGGGTTCAATCAGGCGGCGGACTTCGCAAGAGTGCTCGGAGACCGGACAGGCCTTCGCGTGGAGGAGAGGTGGCTTCGTCGCGTCCGGGGGGGAACGCCGCTGGCCGGGCGCCCGCGCGAGGAACGCGCCGCCGCCATCCGGGGTGCGTTTGAGGCGGGGGCCGCCTTCCCCGGAGCCGACGCGCCTCCGCTTTTCGTCGTGGATGATGTGGTCACGACCGGATCCACCCGCCGCGCGTGTCAGCGTGCGCTGGAGGCGGCAGGCGGGCGTGTGGTTGCCTGCGTCGCGATGGGGCGGGCGTTCGATTCCCGGCGCGACGCCTCGGGCGGAACGGGTGCCGGGCTGCCGGGACAGTTCTGATCTTCGCGCCTCCGCGGCTTGCCGCGTTTCGTGCGGTCGGATAGGCTCCCGGGCATGAGTGCGCTCAACATTCTTCTCGGACTTGCCACCGGTTTCGCTGCGGCGCTGCTCCAGCTTCGCCTTCTGGCGTGGGGCGGGATTGCGCCCGACCAGCGCCTCGCGTATTGGGCCTTCTTCCTGGCCCTGGGCGCGTGTGCCGGGATTGCGGGCTGGCTCGTCGGGCGGGTGGTCTCTCTGCGCTGGATGCGGGCCGGGCGGACGCTTGCGCCGATCGTGGCACTTCTTGCCGCCGGGGCGATCTTCGCACGAATCCTCCCCGGGAACGCGACACCGCTCCCGAATGTGCTCCTCCTCGTGACGGATACCACTCGCGCCGATCATCTCTCGCTCTACGGATACGACCGGCCGACCACACCGTACCTGGAGGAACTTCGCGAAGAGTCCATCATCTTTACGAATGCCTTCTCACAGGGGTCTCACACGATTGTATCGACGCCGTCCATTCTGGCCTCCATCTATCCCAGCGAACACGGTGTGGACTCGTACAACGGGGTTCTCGCAGACCGGTTCACGCTGCTCCCGGAGCATCTGAAGTCGGCGGGCTACGACACCTTCGGCTTCGTCACCAACCCGCATGTCAGCGCAAAGAACGGGTTCGATCAGGGTTTTGACACCTACGAGATGCTCGGGAAAGGGACGAGCGTGGCCGTCCATGCGCCGCGAGTGAATCGAAACGCGCTGGAGTGGCTGGACGAGCGCGAGGGGGACGCGCCCTTCTTCGGCTTCCTCTTCTACACGGACCCGCACGCTCCGTATGCGGTCCCGGATTCGGTGGAGAAGATCTTCCCGCCGGACCCTCTGGCGGAACCGATCGACCGGTGGAATGTTGTCCGCGACGGGCGCGCGGACGACGCGGAGCTGGCGAACATGGTGGCGCAGTACGATGAGTCCATCCGCTACTGGGATGCCCGGTTGCGGGACTTCACGGGAGAGCTGGCCGCACGCGGGATGCTGGAGAACACGGTGCTTGTATACACTTCCGATCATGGCGAAGAGTTCTGGGACCACGAGGCCTACGGACATGGTTCCGCGCTGTATGACGAGTCCATCCATGTTCCGCTTCTCCTGTCCTTTCCGTCTCCCGTTCGGCTGCCGCGCCTCCCGCGTGCAAGAGGCGTCGTGGAGGAGGTGGTTTCCAGCGTGGATCTTCTGCCGACAATTCTCGAACTCCTGCGGCTTCCGAAAGGGGAGGGAAGCCGGGGGAGGAGCGCGCTCCCGCTGGTGCTTCCCCGGCTTTCCGAACCGGATTCCGGCGGCGAGCGGTTCGCCTACTGCGAGGAACTCCTGACGCAGTACGGCCCCTATGACATCCGGTGCCTCCGGACGCGCGCGCGGAAGTTCATTCTGATTCTGGACATGAAAGGCGCCATCCGGGAACACGACGACCTTCTCTTCGATATGGAGAATGACCCCGGCGAGACGACGAACATCATCGGTCGAGATCAGGAGGAATCGGACGGGATGCTGGATCGGCTGGCCCTGCTCATCAACGAGCACTCGCTCCGTGCGCCGGAAGTCGTGGAGCAGGTGGAGTTGGACGAGGAGCACATGGAACAGCTGGAGGCGCTGGGATACATCGATTAGACACGCGGGCGACGGCTCGAATGGCGCCGGGTGGCAGCTACGCCCGATGGGTGATACAATGAACGGGTTCCCGATCCCCCGGGGTTCCCATGCAAAAGCGGTTTCTCCTCCAGATTTCCGGTCTCCTGCCCCTGGCGGTGGCGGCGTCGTATGCTCTTGCGGCACCCGGTGAGGATCGCCTCTCGGATCTCCCCTTCGATCCGGCTGCGGGTCCGTCGCTGGAGGGAATCCCCGTTCAGCAGGTCGTGGTGACGACCCAAAGCCTCGCCGGTGCATTCCAGGATTACGCCGCACGCGAGACGATGCGTGGAATCCCCACGGTGGTTCGCACCCTCGTATGGATTGAATCGCGCTATGGGGGGGCGGACACGCCCGCTCGGATTCGTGCGTTCCTTCAGGATGCGCGAATGCGCTGGGGGACTCGCTGGGCGGTTCTGGGCGGAGATGCGGAACAGGTTCCAGTGCGCTATGTGCCGTGGATCGGAGGGATGCTTCCGACCGACCTGTATTACGAATGCCTCGATGGCGAATGGAACGACGACGGAGACTCCCTGATTGGAGAAGCTCACGGGGACAACCCGGATCTCCTGCCGGATCTTGTCGTGGGCAGGGTTCCTGCAAGGACACCCGCGGAGGTGGGGATCTGCCTCGCCAAGCTCCGGCGCTACGAAAAGGCCACTCCGGGAGATCATGCCACCCGGGCGCTCTTCCTGGGAGAGATGATCACCGGGCAACTCGACGGGCGGGACACCTGTCTGGAGATCGCGGACCTCCTGCCGTCCGGGTTTGAGTCCTCGGGGTTGTATGAGTCGGAGGGGATGTTGAGCGCCCACTCCGCCCGTGCGGCGCTTTCGGCGGGACATGGCGTGGTGTTGCACTACGGACACGGCTCCTACGACATCCTCGGTTCGGGTCCGGGGCTGGAGCTTCTCTTCCACCGGGATCTGGCCGAGGCCGCGGACGCCAGCGAGAGAAGGGCCGGTCTCTTCGTAACGCTGAGTTGCTTCGCGGGCGGGTTCGATCAGGATGCCGTGGTGGAACGGCTTCTTCTGCACCCGGACGGCGGCGCGGTCGCGACCGTCGGCAATGTTCGCGACGCATCCCCGATTGTGGATGCGGAGATGGCGCGCGTTTTCTTCGAGGAACTCCTTGCATCCGAGTGGGGCCGCCCGGCCGAAGCGATGGCGGCGTCGAGGGCGCGTCTTGTCTCCGAGAACCCGAACGCCTACCGCGTGTCCGGTGCCCGTCGCTTCATGTACTTCGGGCGGAGTTTTCTGGGTTTCCCGACGCTTTCGCTCCACCGGGGGGAGCCGGGGACGCTGCGCGTGGATCATCCGACGGTGTTGTCCGCGCGTCGCGCCCCCTTCCCCGTGCGTGTCACCGGGGCGGAAGACGGCCTGCCGGTGGAAGGTGCGCGCGTGTGCCTGTCGAAGGGGGACGAGGACTACGCTTTTGGCACGACCGACGAGACCGGGCGGGTGCTCTTCCAGTTTCGTCCGGAGCACCACGGCGTTGCGGACCTTGTTGTGACGGCACCGGGCCGGGTTCCGTATGATGCCGCGCTTCCCGTGAATGCGTCGGCGTCGGCGCATCTGGTGTCCGCCGGATGGCGAGGCGTCGGCGCGACGGGAAGCGGGGGGGAGTGGCGTGTTCAGCTGGCGGTGGAGAATGCCGGCAGGGTGGCCTCTCCCGGCGGATCGGTGAGCCTGTCGGCTGCGGGGGAAGGCGTGGTCGTCATGGATGGAGCGGGGAGCGTGTCGGTGGTCGCTCCCGGGGACACCGCGTGGACGACGGCATTCACCCTCCGGTCGGCCGCTTGCGCCACCGACGGAGACCGCCTCCCGGTCCTTCTTGACGGAGAACCCGGAAGCGGCCTCACGAGCGAGCCATACCTCTTGAGCGCGGAGCTTGCGGAGGTCGTGATCGCCGGGATGGAGATTCGCGGCGGGCGGATTCTCCCCCTGCTGGAGAACCGGGGTTCCGGCTCGTCGGGTGTGCTGTTCGCAAGCCTCACCGTCGCTGCGGGAGAGGGGAGTGTCGCCGAAGGGGAAGTCACCGCGGGAAGACTCGCGCCGGGAGAAGAGGTGCTTCTGGAGCCGGGATTCTCCGCGTCCGGCCCCTCCGGAGTCACCTTCCGTCTGGATGTCGAGTGCTCCCGGGGGACGCGCGTCACGCGCATCGTGAATCTTTCGCCCCCGGCGGGTGCGTCCGCCGCGTCCTCCTCTCCACGCCCGGAGAGTGCGGTGCTGTCGTGGACATCCGGCCCGTCGGGAGATACGGCGGGTTATCGGATTCTCCTCCCCGGGCGGCGCGGCTGGCGGGATGCGTTCGGGCACCTCCTGCGTCAGGGAAGCGTTGCGGAGATTCCGCTACCCGCCGGGAGTCGATCGGCCTTCGCGGTGATCGCGGTCGACTCCTCCGGGCTGGCGTCCCCGGACACGGCTTTCGGCGAAGCCCGCTCGAACGATCCCCTCCTGCCCGGGTGGCCGCAGCGGCTGGATTCCGTGGTGGGGCCGACGCCGCTGGTTCCCGCGGATCTCGACGGGGACGGTCTTCCGGAGATCGTGCTCGGGTCGATGTGGCCGTCGAATGCAGTGCATGTCTTTCGGGCGAGCGGATCGGAGTGGGTGGATGGAGATGCGGATCCCGCCACCGCCGGGCATTTCGGGACGACGGGCGGGCGGGTCAATGCCGCCCCTCTCGTGGTCGACCTCGACGGCGATGGCCGCGGGGAGATTGTCGCCGCGTCTTATGACGGCTTCGTGTACGCGTGGCGCACCGACGGGGCGAACGCCGCGCCGGACCCCGTCCCCGGGTGGCCCGTCTTCCACGCGGCCACAGGGCTCCGGAGCAGCCCCGTGGCCGCGGATGTGGACGGGGACGGCCTGCCGGAGATCGTGACCGTGGCGCATGACGGCCGGATTCGGGCGCTGGAGGCGGACGGGTCGCTCGTCCCCGGCTGGCCGCGGGTGACGGGTCGCGGCGGGACGGGATCGACTCCGGCGGTCGCGGATCTCGACGGCGACGGCCGGGACGATGTCGTCGTCTCGGGAACGGACAGTTTGCTCTATGCCCTCTCGGGTTCGGGCGAGGATCTCCCCGGCTGGCCGGTTGCGATGGGTGCGGAAGGGCTGGCCAGTCCCGTGCTTGCGGACCTCGACGGGGACGGGACTCTGGAAGTCATCGCGCCGGATGAAGACGGGCGGATTCACGCATTCAGGCTCTCCGACGGCGACGGCGACGGCGTGGCGGATTCGTGCCCCGGCTGGCCGGTCAGCGGAGCCTCTTCCGAGGCGACGATTCCCTCACCCGCCGTGGCCGACCTGGACGGCGACGGCTTCCCGGAGGTCATCGCCAACGCGAATCGACGCGTGTGCGCCTGGCGCGCGGACGGAACGCCCTTGCCGGGCTGGCCGATTCCCGCCGCCGGAAACGCGGCGAACTCGCCCGTCGTGGCGGACCTGGATGGAGACGGACGACTGGATGTTCTTGTCGGGCGCACCGACGGGACTCTCACGGCCCATGCGCCGGACGGAACGGTCGTCCCCGGTTGGCCGTGGTCGTTTACGGAGATCCCGTGGGCCACTCCCGCGGTCGCGGACATGGACGGCGACGGAGACCTGGATGTGCTCATCGGCGCGGACGACGGCCGGGTGAGGATTGTGGACGCTCCGGGGTCGGCGGCATACGGAACGGCTCCGTGGCCCGTCTATCACGGGGGAGCGGACCTGGCCGGGGTCTATCGCCCGCTGTCCGACGCGACCGCTCTTCCGCCCGCGGGAACTTCCGATTCCCCCGCCGTCCTCTCGCTGGCTTCTCCTTTCCCGAATCCCTTCCGGGATCAGACTCTCCTTCGGTTCGCGCTGCCGGAGACCGGTCCCGTCACGCTGACCCTCCACGATGTCGCCGGGCGCCGGGTGGCCTGCCTGCTCGACGAGCGCCTCCTGCCCTCCGGGGATCACTCCGTTGTCTGGGACGGCCATGCGGCCCGCGGGGGCCGGACGGCTCCCGGCGTCTACTTCGTGCGCCTGGCACTTCGGGGAGAGTCGGAATCTGTCAGGATCGTCCATCTTTGGTGAAATGACGCGCATCGGTTCAGTCCTTCCTTCACTCTGCCGACACTCTCTTCGTGTACGGAATTGACACGCGGGGCGCCGGTCGGTATCCTCCCCGGTCTTTGTGGCGGATCCGGGCTTTCCCGGCTGAGTGAAGCCGGGGGAATGAGTCTGTGGGCCGCCTCAAAATCGGACTGTGCCCGGGTTCGGTGTTTCCCCCCCGGAAGTGCTGAAACCGGGTATTTCGTGGAGTGAAGTGACTCGCCGTGCCGCTGGCGCGCGCAACCCATCGGAGATTTCATGAGCATCGAACCGCATGGCGGAACCCTGATCGACCGCTGCGTTACAGGGGCGAAGAGGGAACAGCTGATCGAGGAAGCCGCCGGACTGCCGAAGGTCCTGCTGAACGAATGGCAGGTCTCGGACCTGGACATGATTGCCTGCGGTGCCATGAGTCCGCTCACGGGTTTCCTCGGGGAAGCGGACTATCGCTCCGTGGTGGACTCCATGCGTCTCGCGGATGGAACTCCGTGGTCGCTGCCCATCTGCCTTCGTGTGGATGAAGGCGCGGCGGACGGGGCGGATCGCGTTGCGCTGTGCGCGGCGGATGGCGGGCTGCTTGCGGTGATGGATGTGGCGGAGCGGTATCACGCCGACAAGACCTCGGAGGCGGTCAAGGTCTACCGGACGGACGAAGACGCCCACGCGGGTGTGGCTGCGCTCTACTCGCAAGGAGATGTCGCGCTGGGCGGAGAGGTTCATGTGGTGAACCGCGTTCCGTACGCGGACTTCCTTTCGCAGCGACTGGACCCGGCCGGGATTCGTGCCGTCATGAAGGAGCGGGGCTGGGAGACCATGGTGGGCTTCCAGACGCGCAATCCCATTCACCGGGCGCACGAGTACCTTATCAAGTGTGCGCTGGAGATGGTGGACGGCGCGCTGATTCACCCGCTCGTGGGCGCGACGAAAGCGGATGACATTCCCGCCGATGTCCGCATGAAGTGCTACGACATCCTGCTGGAGAACTACTTCCCGGCGGATCGGGCGCTGCTCTCCGTGTTCCCGGCGGCCATGCGGTATGCCGGGCCCAGAGAAGCCATCTTCCACGCCATCACCCGGAAGAACTACGGATGCACCCACTTCATCGTGGGGCGGGATCACGCGGGGGTGGGCAACTACTACGGAACCTACGACGCCCAGAAGATCTTCTCCGAGTACGGACCCGGGGAACTCGGGATCACTCCGCTGATGTTCGAGCACTCCTTCTGGTGCAAGAAGTCGGGCGGGATGGCGTCGAGCAAGACGAGCAATTCCGGCATGGAGGATCGGTTCTTCCTGAGCGGAACCCGAGTCCGGGAAATGCTGGAGAATGGGGAGGAGATCCCTGTGGAGTTCACGCGGCCGGAGGTGGCGGCGGTACTTCAGGAAAGTGCGAAGTCGAAGGTCTCGTCCTCGTAGGCGAAGCGTCTGCGGGCGAGCGGTTTCTCCGGGGGGCGTCCTCGCGGCGCTCTCCGGTCGGTACGGTTTTTTTTCAGTCTTCCCTCGCGGAAAGAAGAGCCCCAAGGAGGTTTGGATGTCAGTACCCGGCTTCACCGTCTGGTTCACGGGCCTGCCCTGTTCCGGAAAGACCACCATCGCCGAGATCGTCGCAAAGCGCATTCAGGCGGAGTGTGGAAAGATCGAGATTCTCGATGGCGATGTCGTTCGCACGAATCTGTCGAAGGGACTGGGCTTCAGCCGGGAGGATCGTGAGACGAACCTCAACCGGATCGCTTTTGTCTGCGCCCTGCTGACGCGGAACGGTGTGCCGAACATTGCGGCTGCCATCTCCCCCTTCCAGAACTGCCGGGACTTTGCCCGGGACCTCATCGGGAACTATGTGGAGGCGTATGCCCGCTGTCCGGTTGAGAAGTGCATCGAGCGCGATGTGAAGGGGATGTACAAGAAGGCGCTTGCCGGAGAGATCAAGGGCTTCACCGGCGTCGACGATCCCTTCGACGAGCCGATCGATCCCGAGATCATCTGCGATACGGACAAGGAGACGGTCGAGGAATCGGCCGACCGGGTGATCGCCTATCTTCGGGAGAACGGTTACCTGCCGAAGGCTCCTGCCGAAGCCCCCGCCGCGGGATAGGCTCCGGAGCATCGGGTTTGCCCCCGGATGCGGGGCTGGCCGGGGAGTGCCTTCAAGGCGCTCCCCGGTTTTGTATCGTGGCATCTTCCGGAGCGTTCCCGTGCTTGCAGGAAGAACTTCCCGAAGATAAAGTGGTCCCCTCCAGCCTCCGGTCGATCCGAGCGGCGGGCCAGGGATTTCCAACTTTCGGGGGGGTGGTGCTTTCATGAAACGAATACTGGTTCTCGCAGCGCTTGTTCTCTTCTCTCTGGCGACAGTCCCGGGCGCGCACGCGGAGAAGTACGCCTGGACGATCAGCTCCAGCACGACGGATCCGTGCGCCAATACCGCGGCCCCGGCGATGGGGGTGGGGTTCTTTTCCCTGTGGGTCGGAGGGGACGGCGACTACACCGACGGCTGGTCCGCCGCCGAGTTCGACATCGGCGGAACGATGACGGTCTATGCGTTCCAGCCGGAAAACGGCGTCTTGAATGCCGGGGGAGCCACCAACCTGATGCTGGCGGTGGGAGGGTGTCCGGACACGGCCTTTGTCGCCGGAACGATCATGGCGCTGGACACAGGCGGAACGCTCTATCCGGAGGATTCGGCGATGAACGGTATCAATGTCACGGTGAACTGTGCCGCGACGGATATGTTCCTCAACGACTACATCGGGCTGTCTACCGACGGTTCGGCCCCGGTGGAGTCGGTCGGAAACCAGGAGGGCAGCACGCTCTGCGGGACGACTCCCCGGGAGTCGGAGAGCTGGGGCGGCGTGAAGGCGCTCTACCGCTAGTTCCTGCAGTATTGAATGTTGACCTGCCGGGGGGTGTCTTTGAGACGCTCCCCGGCAGTGGTCTGGGTCAGTGCCTGCCCGTTTCTTCGAGCATCCGCGCGATCTGCTTTGCCGCGTCGCTTTCGGGATCGATGCTCAGCGCCCGATCCAGCGCCTCCCGGGCTTTCGCCGGACGGCCCATCTGCGCCAGCCCCGTCGCCAGGTTCAGGTGCGCGGCCACCAGGCCGGGGTCCAACTGCAGTGCGCGTCGGAAGCTCCTCACGGCGTTTCGAGTCTCCCCGGCCCGGGCGAAGATCAGCCCTGCCTGGTTGTAGTAGTCCGCCACATTCGGATCCATCTCGATGGCGGCCCGGTAGGTGGTGAGCGCTGCCTGGAAATCCCCACGGTCCGCGTGAGACTTGCTGACCCAGTAGAGGGCTTTCCCGTTTCCGGGATCCTGCAGGAGGATCTCCTCCAGGAGCGCCACCCCCTCCTCCATGCGACCGGTTCGACAGAGTTCGATGCCGCGGTGCATCACGGGGATGAGATCGACGATCTCCTTGGGATCCCGTCGGGAGGTGACGGAGGTGCCTTCGTCTCCTCCGATGTATCCGAGGGCCATGAGCTTGTCGCGGGTCTCGTCGTCGACCGCCTCGCCCCGGGTCGCGGGGGCCGTCCGGGCGAGAGTCTCCGCAAGGCGTGCTCGCATCTCTTCGGCGCGCGGGGCGGTGTCGCGGTGGAGGTTCCGCAGTTCGTCGGGATCCGAGTCCAGATTGTAGAGTTCGGGTACGGGAGCCTGAATGTACTTCCAGTTGTCGTCCAAGAGTCCGGCCAGACGGGTCGCGCCGTAGGCGATCTCCGGTTCCAGCGTCTCGAACAGAAGCGGGCGCGAATCACGAGTGGTCAACAGGGATCGCCCGGGGAGCTCTTCAGGGAGAGGAAGCCCGAGGAGATCTCCGAGCGTCGGCAGGAGATCCACGGTGCGGGCGTCGTCGCTGCGGATTTCGTGCCCGAGGCGAGCGGTCCCGCTTCCCGTGAGGATCATCGGGACGCGGAGGGTGGTCTCGTAGACGAAGTAGCCGTGGCCGAACTCTCCGTGCTCGCCGAATGCTTCGCCATGGTCGGAGGTGAGCGCGATCACCGCGTCGCGCAAGGCTCCTCTTTCGTCCAGCGTCCCGAGGAGCCGGCCGAACTCACGGTCCGTATGGGCGATCTCGCCATCGTAGGGCGATTTCGGAAACGCGGCGTCCCAGGGAGCGGGGGGCTCGTAGTCGTCGTGCGGGTCGAAGAAGTGCGCCCACAGCAGAAAGGGCCGTTCCCCGATGCCAAAGTGCCAGGCGAGGGCGCGGTCGGTGACTTCCTGCGCGCGGCGTTCCAGCGTGCCGCTTCCCGCGCCGCGCATGCCCCAGTGGTCGTCGTAGCGGTCAAAACCCCGGGCAAGTCCGAAGTTGGAGTTCAGGACGAAGGTGGCGACGACGGCACCGGTCTCGTAGCCGAGCGACTTCAGGATGGTGGCGAGCGTGGGGGCTTCGCGCGTGAGGTTGAAGGAGTCGTTTCGCCGCGCCCCGTGTGAGCGTGGATAGAGCCCCGTGAAGATGGACGCGTGGGAGGGGAGGGTCAGCGGGTAGGGCGTACGCGCCCTGGTGAACTGAAGGCCGCGTCTGGCCAGCGCGTCGAGGTGCGGCGTGCGCGCTCCCGGGTGTCCGTAGGCGCCCAGGTGGTCGGGACGGAGCGTGTCGATCGTGACCACGAGGACGGATGCAGCACGCTTACCGGGGCCGCCGCAGGAGGCGGTCAGCAAGGGCAGTACGCAGAGTGCGGCACACGCCGCGATCCATCGCCGGGAGGCACCCGGGTGGTCGCGTAGTCTTGCGTCGTTCACCATGCAGGCTCCGGGGCGGGTGAACCGTCGTAAAACCGGACGGATTGCGTTCCGGGTGGCATAATCGCCCGATGAGTCGCAGCCGTCCACGATGGAAAATCGGGCAGGACGCGGGAGAGCCATGAACGGGCTGAAGAGTCGGGACGCCGCGCGCCGTCTCGCGTGGATCGTGGTCGTGTCGCTGGCGGTGAAGGTGGCCTTTCTTCCGGTTGTGGCCGACATGGAGTGCACCGGGGACCAGTGCTCCTTTCTTCATGCGGCGCGCGCCGTTCTGGCGGGGGACGGCTTCGACTACGGAACCGACGACTGGAGCGAGGGGCACACGCCTCCGCTCTTCGTGCTCTTCCTTGCCGGGCTGCTCGGACTGAGCGGCGGAAGCCTCTCGGCCGTGCGGTTCGCGCAGGTGGTGGTGAGCTGCGGTACGGTCGTGCTTGTCTTCCATCTGGCCCGAAGATGGGTGAGTCCGCGCGGAGCGCTCCTGGCCTCGGCAGGCGTGGCGATCTATCCGAACTTCATCGCCTATACCCAGTACGCATTCACTGAGACGGTGTTTTCGTGTCTGCTGGCGGCGCTGGTGTTGTCTCTGGTGCGCCTTCAGGAGCGAGGGCGCATTCGAGACGCGGTTCTGATCGGCGCGCTCTTCGGGATTGCCGCGCTCTTTCGATCGATGGTGCTCTATCTGCTTCTGCCCGTGGGCGCGTGGGTTCTCTTCGGGGCGCGCCGCGAAGGGTGGCGCGCGCTGGTCCGGGCGGCCGTCATCGTGTTCGTGATGCTGACCGTCATTTCTCCGTGGGCGGCATACAACAGGGCGCGCTTCGGGAAGAGTCTCCTTCTGGCGACGAATGCGGGCAATGTCGTCTACAGGAATCTCAATCACTTCCCTCCCGAGAACTACGATTACCGGGCCTTCCGCCGGACGGAGTGGCGTCCGGATCAGCGTCCATGGGTTCGTTCGCGGGCGGAGAATCCGGTGGACCGTTACCAGGAGGACATTCGGGCTGGCATGACCTTCGCTCTGGAAAACCCCGCCACGACGGCGCGCTACGCATGGATCAAACTGCGTGGGCTCTGGAACCCGGGGTCGTTTCTCCTGCGCTATCTTCACAGCGGTGTCTATGGGGAAGTGAACGCGGGGATGATCGCGTTGTGGACCGTTCTCGCGGTGGGGAGCTTCATGCTGGCGGTCCTCGCCGGGACGCTGGGGATCGCGGGGGCGCGCGCCGGGCCACTCCGTGTCGCGGTGCTTCTTGTGATCGCGTACTGGCTGGCGATTCACGGAATGACGCTGGGGATGTCCCGCTACCGGCTTCCGCTCATGGTGTTCTTCCTCCTGGGGGCGGGGGCGTTTCTCGATGATCCGCGAGGCTGTCTGCGGCGCCTCCGGGGACGCCCGCTGACGATGGCGGCCCTCGTGCCGTGGGGGATTCTACTGGTGTCGTCGTGGTTGCTGTACGCGCCGATTCTATGGGGCGGAGACCGAGCGGGATGATTTCTCGCGCCGTGTTTCGTGTCGCGTGGGTGGCCTTCGCGTCGGCGGCGGTCCTTCTGTCCGGCTGCGAGAGCGCGCCCCCGGCGCCCGGCGTGGTCGTGATTCTCGTGGACACCCTGAGGCCGGATCGCCTGGGCTGCTACGGGGCGGACCGCCCGACCTCGCCCTCCATCGACCGCCTCGCGTCGGAGTCCGTGCGGTTTGCCCGGGCCCGGGCGACAGCGCCATGGACGCTCCCCTCGGCGGCGTCTCTGTTGACCGGACTCTATCCGTCCGCACATGGCGCCCGCACCACGCGCAGCATGATCCGGGAGGACGCGGTGCTCCTGGCGGAGGTCTTTCGCGCGGAGGGGTTTGCGACCGGGGCCGTGGTAAGCCATGTGTTCGTGGGGTCGAAGTTCGGGTTCGGGCGTGGATTCGATGTCTTTCTGGAGGCGGAGGCGCAGGGGCATTCGCACATTTCGACCGACGGCGTCACGCGGGAGGCGATCGCCCTTCTGGAAGAGTATGCGGCGAGTGGCGCGTCGTTCTTCCTGCTTGTGCACTACTTTGATCCGCACGATGCATACCTGGATTTCGAAGGCGCGGACTTCGCGAAGGGGCCGCCGGGGAGGATCGGATCGGGGATGGCGCTGTCCGAAGTGCGGTGGTTGCCCGACGGGCTGAGTCCGGATGAGGAGCGCCGTCTTCGCGATCTCTACGACGAGGAGATTCTCCGGACCGACGGAGGAATCGGCCGGTTGCTGAACGCGGTGGACACCACCGGGCTGTCAGCGAGAACCACCGTCCTCCTGACGGCGGATCACGGCGAGGAGTTTCACGAACACGGGCGACGGGGACATGGCCGGACGGTCTATGAAGAACTGATGCGCGTGCCCCTGATGGTGCGGGAACCGGGCGGGACGCCGGGGACCGTGGACGCGCCGGTGTCGCTGGCGTCGGTGGCGCCTTCGCTGCTGGAACTTGCGGGGCTGGATCCCGCGGCGCTCGGGGCGCAGACGCCTTCGCTGGTTCCGTATCTTCGCGGGGAGACGGTGGATGCGCCGGACCGGATCCTCTGCGAAAGCGACTATGTCGCTCCGGAACGGTTGCGCGCGCTCGTGAGCGGCCGCTACAAACTGGTGCGGGAACTCACCACAGGGTCGTCGGCTCTCTATGACCTGGTCGCGGACCCCGGGGAGTTGCGCGATCTCTCCGGGGCGAGCCCGCAAGTGACCGCGCGCATGGAGGCGGAACTCGAACAGGAACTTCGCCGGGTCGTCCGGGCGGGACGGGGGCGAGGCGTTTCTCTCACACCGGAGAAGGAGGAGATGCTCCGCGGTCTCGGATATGTGGAATGATCCCGCGAAGTGTCAGTCCGCACAGCACGACGAAGAGAGGTTCGCCGAGGAACCGGAATCGGTAGTTCTCGCCGACATCCAGCGAGTTCCCCACAGCGGCGATGTACGCCACGGTGCCCAGCGCGAAAAGGAGAGTCGCTTCCGCCGGGTCGGACAACCGTCGTCGTCCGGCGCTGCGCAGGAGTCGGCGGAAGGTCACGGCAAGCACTCCGAACCAGACCCCGGCGAAGAGAAGCCCTTTGCCGGCGTGCGGAAGCTGAAGGAGCGCATCGAGGCGCGGGATTCTGGCTCGATTGTCCGCAAGAAACTCTCCGCTCCATGAGGCACGGAACGAGTTTCGCCAGGCGGTCCGGAGTCCGCGGGCGTACCAGAGGGGGTGGCGGCGGATGACGGTGAGCGCGTCGGCGAGATAAGCCCGGGACACGCCGGGGTAGGCCGCGTGATGGAAGTTCGCCTTTCCGGTCGACTTGAACTCCTCGTCCAGAACGGGGACTCCCGTGGGAGGGAGAGGCGTCAGGAGCTTTCGGACCGCCGGGAGGGGGCGGAAGGGCGGAACCAGCGCGAACCCGGACAGTTCCCCCTTGCGCACCATGTTCTTTCGCGCTTCCGGTTCTCCCTGCATGACGGTGATTTTCGCGAGGCTCATTCCCATCCAGGTGCTGCCCGCGAACTGTCCGGTCATGGCGGCGGTCTTGGCATACCACCCGCCGACCAGCAGCAGCGGTATCAGCGAGAGGCGAAGGGCGCGGCCGAAGCCGACGCGCGGATGGCGGGCCAGGACGAGGATCACGGCGACCATCCATCCCGGGTGGAAGAGGCTCCGCATGAGCGCGATGGCAGCGAGGATCGCGAAAAAGAGGACGCCGTCCCGGTTGCGGTCTGACTCCAGAAAGCGGAAGAGCGCGAGCGCCGCCAGCACGAGGAGCGTCGCGACCGGGTAGGCGTAGAAGAGGTGGTTCTCCCGAAGGAGTGCGGCCGGTCCCAGCGAGAAAAGGAGTGCGGCCAGCGGGCTGATCCAGCGGCCCGCGCCCAGTCGGATGGAGAGCCGGAATACGGACAGGCAGAGGAGAAGTCCGCAAGCCAGATAGGCAGCGTGGAAGATCGGGGCGCGCAGGCTCTCCTCAAACTGCATCACCCCCGCGAGGAAGGCGTTCATGAGAGGCGGTTGTGCGTGCAGGTGCCAGAGGCTCTCCAGCGGGCGATCGCGCAGGAGAGCCGGATCCAGATACTGATGGAAAGTCCCGAGAGGAGACGCGTCGAACCGGACGCCCCGCTGCCAGGCGAGGGCGCGGGACACCGCGAAGGTGACCGCCAGCGCGATCAGGACGAAGCGACCGCGTCGCGTCTCCTCTGCGCGGGGCATGTCAGTCCACTTCCAGACCGAGTTCTTCCAGGAAGGCGCGGTTGTTCGGTTCACGCCCGAGGAAGTTCCGGATCAGGTCGCCTCCGTCGAGAGTTCCGCCCTTTTCGAGGATCTCCTTCCGGTAGCGCATTCCCACTTCGGGGTTCAGGATTCCCGCGTCGCGGAAGGCCGTGTACATGTCGTCTCCATAGACCTTCGACCAGAGGTAGCCGTAGTAGCCGGCATCGTATCCGAACAGGTGCCCGAAGCCCGCCTGAAGATGCGTCCCCGGCAGCGGCGGGAATCCGCAGATGGGGTGCAGCTCCTCCAGGATGTCGGTGGTGTTCTTGGTCTCGCCGGGTGCGTGGTATGCCATGTCCAGCGAGGCGTAGAAGACCTGCCGGAGCGCGCGGATTCCCTCGTTCAGGTTCTTGGCCGCGACCATGGACTCCACCATTCCCCGCGGGATCGGTTCTCCCGTTTCATGGTGCCCGGCGAACCGTGCCAGCACATCCGGTTCCCAGATCCAGTGTTCCAGATTCTGAGAGGGAGCCTCCACGAAGTCCCTCTCGGTGGAGGAACCCGCGAAACGGATGGTCTCCGCGCGCGTCAGGATCTGGTGGAGGATGTGTCCGAACTCGTGGAACATCGTCTCCACCTCGTCGTGCGTGAGGAGGGAAGGGGCGTCATCGGTAGGCTTGGTGACATTCGCCACGATGGCCGACACCGGGATGATGCGCCGCCCGGCTTCGTCGTGTCCGCCGCTTCGGAGCGTGAAGGCGGCCGCGTGTGAGAACTTCCCACTGCGCGGGAAGAGGTCCGTGTAGAAGTAGCCGATCAGATCTCCGGTCGCCGCCTCGCTCACTTCAAAGAGCTGCACATCCGCGTGCCACGCGTCCGGATCCTCGACCTCCCGGTACACCAGCGAGAACATCTCCTGCGTGATGGAGAAGAGTCCGTCGAGAACGCGGCCCAGCGGGAAGTACTGCGCGACCTCCTCCGGGTCCACCCGGTAGTCCGTTCGCAGGAGGCGCGTGTGGTAATGGCGCCAGTCCCAGTAGTCCACCGTGCCGTTTGCGTCTTCCTCGCCGAAGCGGTCGTAAAGGAGTGCCATGTCCTGATCGAACTTCGGGCGGAGCTTCTCGGCAAGATCCACAAGGAACTCATCCACCGCGTCCGGGTTCCCCGCCATGCGAATCTCCAGGCGGTAGTGCGCCCAGGATTCATACTCCAGCGTCGTGGCCACGCGGTCGCGCAGAGCGATCGCCTCTTCCAGCAGTTCCAGATTCTCCGGGTAGGTGGAGTTCCAGTTCATTCGAGTGAGCTCTTTGCGAAGGTCCTCGTCGAGGGAGTTCTCCATGAACGGGACCAGCTCCGGGTAGTCGAGACTCACCAGGTAGTTGCCCCGGGAGTCCTGATCCAGAGTCTCCAGATAGCTCTCGGAGAGCCCCCCTGTCCGATCCGGCGGAACCTCGATACCGTCTTCCCACTCCGCCAGATTCCGGTCGAACTCGAGGCCGATCTCCACGAGTCGGTTCTTCATTTCCTCGACGGCATTCCGGGTTTCCTTGCCGAGACCGAAGCCGTTGCGGCGAAAGTCCCGGAGTTCGAGCTTGAGAAACCGCCTTCGTTCACCGGTGAGGCTCGCCGCCTCTTCGGTACGGGAATAGGCTTCGACCGCCCGGTAGATGTCTTCGCGGAAGCCACACGCGACCTCGTACTTGTCCAGCAGTTCCTCCTGCCCCCGGGCCGTGTCGCGGAGCACTTCGTCCTCGGCGACATAGCCAAGGAACGCGAGGCGCCCGAACGCTTCGCCCAGGATTCCCCCCGTGCGGTCGAGGGGACGCATCGTGTTGTCCCAGGTGCGCACGGCGTCCGGGACTCCGGCGACGGCGGCCAGGAGTTCGTCCGCCGCCTGGCGAGCGGCTTCGCATCCGGACACGATGGCCAGGGAGTCGACGGTCGTATACGCCATCAAGGGAGCGCGGTTCGGAGAGGCGGAGGCGTGTGCGCCCGACGCCATGATGAGGAGAGCGGGCAGGAAGCGGAAAGCGAACAGTCTCACGGCAAGATCCTCAGGTGGAAGGGGATGGACGAGTGAAGGTGACCGATCCGGGGACTGGAAGCAAGCCGGGGCGCATCAAGGCGGTTACTGCTCCTCCTGAACCTCCTCGCCGAGCCCCCAGTGCTGTCCGTGAAGGGCGGTGGCGGATCCGGGGACCAGATAAATAAACGCCAGTACGGTATACGCAAGCCACACGGCCACGACCGTGATCCACCATGGCACGATGCCGACCTCCATGCGCTCCGTGACATCCGCAAGGGCGCGCGTCGGAACCGGATGGATGAAGAGCTTGGACAGCCACGCAACGAACATCACCAGGAAGAGCACGACATAGTTCGAGCGGAATCGTTGATGGAGCGCGTGCCACCGGCTCATCTTGAACTTGGGGTGCGAGAGGTCCATGGCGACATCATCTCCCCAGAGCGGGTCCGGAGACTCCAGCCGGCGCGTGAGGAGCGGGTTGAGGAAGTTCTCCTCGATCTTGCGGACGCGGCTGCGCCAGACATCGAAGAACCGGTACCGGCGCGACTCGATCCACAGGAACGAGAAGAGCAGGACCTGTCCGAGCAGGAGAACGAGATGGCTGGAACCGGGATGGCCGAAAGAGAATGTGAGGAGACCGCCCGTGGAGAGAATGGCCCAGTTGGTCGTGTTGTCGAGGCGAAGCCGCCACGCGGTGGCCCGGTGCATCTCTCCCCGGTAGAAGTGAACCATGGCCGAGATGTACTCAGCGCGAGTGAGAGCCCCGCGCTCCAGATCCACACGGCTCGGAGGACAGTCGGACAAGGGCGGAATCTCGGAATCTGACGGCATTGGAACTACCTCCCGCACGCTCCGCCGGAGTCTGAACCACCCGGGGCGGCGGGTCAACCGTCCGGGACGGCCACTCTCAGCAGGTTGCGTTCTCCGGGCGAGCTTGGCAAGATAACAGACTTGCTGCGCACTTCTCCCCCGGAGGCCGAAGAATGCGAGACTGGTCGGACAGACGCGTCGTCGTAACGGGCGGCGGCGGCTTTCTGGGGCACCATCTGGTGAGCCGACTGTCCGAGGCGGGGGCGCGTGTCACGGCTCCTCGTTCCCGGGATTGCGACCTCCTCCGGCCCGAGGAGGCGCGAGAACTTCTGGCCGGGTCGCCCGATGTCGTCTTCCATCTGGCGGCCCGCGTGGGCGGCATTCAGGCGAACCGGCTTCGGCCCGCGGACTTCTTCCGGGACACTCTCCTGATGGGGCTTCATGTGCTGGAGGGCGCGCGGACCGGGGGAGCGGGCGTGGTCGTCCAGGCCGGGACGGTGTGCAGCTATCCGGCGGAGACTTCCGTTCCGTTCCGCGAAGGCGCGCTCTGGGACGGCTATCCGGAGAGAACCAACGGTCCTTATGGCATCGCCAAGCGCGCGCTGATCGCCGGATCCGACGCCTATGCGCGGCAGTATGATCTTCGCGTGGTGAACCTGTTGCTCCTGAATCTGTATGGAGAAGGAGACTCGTTCGACCCGGAGACTTCCCATGTGATTCCCGCGTTGATCCGCAAGTGTCTGGAGGCGGTGGAGTCCGGAGCGACGGAGGTCACCGTCTGGGGAGACGGGTCGGCGACCCGAGGCTTCCTCCATGTTCGGGATGCGGTGGAGGGGATGCTGGCCGCAGCGGATGCGGTCCCGACTCCGGACCCGGTCAATCTGGGGTCGCCGGGGGAGATCCGCATTGCGGAGCTCGCAAGGAAGATCGCGAAGTTCTGCGGGTTTCATGGAGCGCTCCGTTTCGACGATTCGCGCCCCACAGGGCAGGTTCGGCGTTCGCTTGACTGTTCCCGGGCGACCGAGCTTTTCGGGTTTTGCGCCCGAACCTCGCTGGACGACGGCCTTCGCCGGACGATCGAGGCGTACCGTGCGTCCCGGAAGTGCGTCAGTGTTCCCGGGGCCGGTGCGTGAGTCGCGTGTCCCACTGGCCGATGCACATCCTTCTTGTGAACCAGCACTACCCTCCGGAGAGCGGGGCCACGGGGGTTCTGGCGGAGGCGCTCGCCGCGGAGCTCGTGGCGCGCGGGCACTCGGTGACCGTGGTGGCGGGGCACTCCGGCGGGGTGCCGGGGTCTGTCGACTGCGACGGCGTGCGTGTTCTGAGGCATCGCGTGCCCGAGAGGGGCGCCGGAGGAATCAGGCGGCTGGCACATTACGCCGCGTTTGCCGCGCGCCTTGCGATTCTTCGCAACCCCGGCCGGGTGGATGTCGTCCTGGCGTTTTCCTCGACGCCCGTGCTCGGGGGCATCGGTGCGGTGCTTCTTGCACGGCGCCTTGGTGCTCCCCTGGTGTATGGCGTGCAGGACCTGCATCCGGAGGGGGCGCTCGCCATGGGTGTTCTTCGGGACGGCGCCGCCACCGCGATGGCCACGCGCCTCGACGGAATCGCCTGGCGTGCGGCCGCTCGCATCGTTCTGGTGGGGGAGTGCCTTCGCGTGGGGGCCGCCCCCCGGGGAATCGCACGCCGGGCTCCGGTCGTGATCCCGAACTGGGCCGATACGACGCGGGTCGTCCCCGCCGATCCCGGGCCGCACCGCCGCCGCCTGGGAATCGACTCGGAGGCCTTCCTGGTGGGGTACTCGGGGAATGTCGGACGGGCGCAGGATTTCGACACGATCCTCGCGGCGGCGCGAATCCTCGGGCGTGAGGGTGGTCCCCGGTCGATTCGCTTTCTGATCACGGGCGACGGCGTTCGGGCGGAGGAGATCCGGAGGGAGGCGGACGCGCTCCCGAATGTCATGATCATCCCGCCCGTGTCCGGTACGCAGCTCTGCGAATCGCTGGCCGCGGTCAGTCTTTCGCTGGTGCCACTTCGCGCGGGTCTGGGTTCCTGCTGCGTTCCAAGCAAGGTGTACTCCGCACTCGCCTCCGGTCGGCCGGTCGCCGGGATTCTGGAGGGCGGGAACGACGCCGCGCGCATGATCCACGAGGCGGACTGCGGGTTCTGTGTGCCGCCCGGCGATTCCATTTCGCTTGCTGCGCGCATTCGCGAACTTGCCACGCAACCCGATCGCGCGGACGAGATGGGTCGGAACGCGAGATCGTATGCCGAAGCGAACGGCGGGCTCGATCGCGCGGCTTGCCGGTACGAAGCGGTTCTTCGACGCGCGATCCTGTGAGCAGGTTCCGCTCAAGTGCAAAGAAGTTCTTGCCGAAATGCTGGGGAAGCATGATCCTTCCGGAGTCCTGATTGCACAGGATGGTGGAATCAGGGCAGGCGGTCCCCCATCGCTTGCAGCACAGCTTTTCCCCCCCATGAGGTTGATGAGGTTCCGGCCCCCGTGCGGAGGCCGGCGTGGTTTGAACTGAGTCGGCAGGGGAAGACAAGAGAGCGAGGGTGTGGAGTATGGCCGGATTCCAGTTCGTACTTCTGGCAGCGTCGTTCGCTGCGGCATTCGTGGCCGTCCCTGTCGTCAGGCGGTTCGGGCGGGCCATCGGTCTTCTTGACGAACCGCACTCCCGAAAGTTGCAGCGCGTTCCCGTGCCTCGCACCGGTGGCATTGGGGTGGTAGCCGGGTTTTCGGTCGGAGTGTGTCTTCTCCCCGAAGGCGCGTTCTCCCCGGGCGTGGTTGCGTTGCTGACGGGCGGCGCCATCATTCACCTCACCGGCATTCTCGACGACCGATTCGACCTGGCGCCCTGGGCGAAGCTCACGGGGCAGGCTCTGGCGGGCCTTGCGGCGATTGCCGGCGGCGTGGTGCTGCGAGAGGTGGCCATTCCCGGTGGAGCGGTCTGGCATCTCGGCGTCCTTGCCGGGCCTGTCACCCTCTTCCTGTTTCTCGGGTTCATCAACGCCATCAACCTTGCGGACGGTCTGGACGGCCTGGCGGCCGGTGTCGTTCTGGTGGGTGCACTCGCGGTCGCGTGGGTGGTGACGGTCTCCGGCAACCCGGTCATTGCATCGCTCGCACTCGCCCTGGCCGGTGCAACGGCGGGCTTTCTCCCGCACAACTTCTTCCGCGGGCGGACCTTCCTGGGGGACTCAGGGAGTATGCTGATCGGATACCTTCTCGGGGGGACGGCCATTGCCGGCTCCGGGGGCGCGTCCGGCACCGCTCCGCTGTTTGCGGCACTTGCCGCCGTGGCGCTTCCGGTGCTCGATACGGCGACAACGATCGTGCGACGGCACCGCAGGGGACAGGGTGTCTTCGCAGCCGACTCCATGCATCTGCACCACCGGCTGATTCGTGCGGGATTGGGTCCGCGGCGCGCGGTGGCGGTCATTCTGGCGATCACCGCCGTGATTGCGGGGCAGACGGTGGCGTCGCTCTCAGGGGGCGGGGTCGTACTGCGGATCGCGAGTCTTCTTCCTGCGGCGTTTCTCTGCGCGACCTGGAAGCGGCGTGTCGCGCGGCCGGTCACCGACGACGCGGGGTTCCGGGAGGTCCTCCTCTACCTTCTTGGAGCGCGGGACGGCCACGGGCCGAGACTTCGCGGAGATCTGGAGATCGTGGATATCGTGCGGGCGAATGAGGCTCGGGAGGGAGCAGCCGAGGTGGCTTCCGCGGCGGGAGAACCCACTCCGTCGTGGGAGGCCGGATCCAGGCTTCGCGCGGGATAGGTCCAGGGGCCTGTGGCCTTTGGCGGGTCCCGGTGTGGTAAGCTTGTCCGGCAGGATCGAGGCCCGCCACGACCACCACCGAGGCTGACGGATGCGCCCCAGAATCGCACTATGGACGATCATCGCCTGGACTCTTCTCGGCGGAATCGCGCTTGCCACCACCCCGATCGACCCCGCGGATCCCGGCATCCTCTACACGGGCCGCTGGAGCGCGGACAACCCGTCGGAGCCGTGGTCCTACTGGATGGGTTCGTCGATCGCCGCCCGCTTCGAAGGGACCAGCCTCATCGCCACGATGAACGCGGGATGGTGGGGGAGCCCGGACTACCTGCGCGTCATCATCGACGGAGATGTCGCCGGTTCCACGAAGATCGCGGTCGGGACGAGCACGGGGTCGGTGCTGCTGGCATGGGGATTGCCCGACACGACTCACTCAGTGGAGATCATCAAGGAAACGGATGTCGGCTACTGGACTTTCCTCGGGTTCGGCCTGGATGACGGAAGCGGGCTGGCCGCGCCCCCGGCCCGGCCGTCACGACGAATCGAGTTCTACGGAGACTCGAATCTGGCGGGGTGGTCGCTGGAGCACGAGGAGAACGCGAGCGGCGATCATCTTCGCGGCAGCTACCGGGGGTATGCGGGGATCGTTTCCCGGATGTTCGACGCGGAGTACCAGAATGTCTCGCGGGGAGGCGCCCGCATCTCCGACATTCACGGAGTGTTCGATCGCGTGGACTACTGGTCCGCAACCCCGATCTGGGACTTTGCGGACTCTCCGCCGGATGTCGTGGTGGTTGGACTGGGCGCCAATGATGTGGGACGCCCGAAGTTCGCCATCAAGAGCGACTACCATGCGTTTCTGGATGCGCTCAGGGCCACGCACCCGGACGCGCACATCGTGCTGTACAACGGTTGGGGCTGGGACTACGACGAACCGGCCAACTACACGCACGAAGTCATCGCGGAGCGGGTCGATCCGAACCTGTCGTATGCGGTGTTCCCGTGGCTCTTTGAGCAGTGGCACGGCTGCGAATACGACCATGCGGGCATGGCTCAGATTCTGGCGGATCACCTGAGCGCGGTCCTGGGCTGGGTGCCGGGTCCGCGGGATGTGATGAATGGATTCGGAATGAATGGAGATCTCGCGAACGGCGGCTTTGAAGAGCAGGCGCCCTTCGGGGGATACGGCTGGCGGTATTCCACGCACTCCGGCACGAGCCGGGTTTCGGATCCGGCGGGAGCGGCCGAAGGAGAGCACTATCTCCGCCTTTCGGGCGGGGGTTCTTCGCACCAGCCGATTCCCGCTTCGGGCGGGGACACCTTCGATCTGACGGTCTGGATGCGAGGCGGCACGGCGGGTGACGAGGCGAACATCACCATGGACTTCCGGGATCAGGAGATGTGGACCTCGCCTCTTCAGACGGCCACCGAGGCCTTCTCCCTGACGACAGACTGGCAGGAGTACACCATGACGGCCACGGCACCCTCAGCCGGGGCCAACCCCGTATACCATATGCGGGTCACCTTTGCGGCGGGTGCGGCGAGCACGGTGGACATCGACGACGCGGGAATGGCGACGGCCACGGGCGTTGCGGCTCTCGGCCCGGTTTCCGGGCGCGCGGGGCTTTCGGCGAGTCCAAGCCCTTTCGGCGAGTCCACGGAGATTCGGTTCTCGTTGTCGGAAGCGGGCCCGGTGATGCTGGCCGTCTTTGATGTCCGGGGTCGGCGTGTCCGCCACCTGATTCGCGACGGGGAGTATGAGGCGGGAGTGCATCGGATGAGATGGGATGGCCGCGATCACGCCGGGCACCTGCTTCCCGCCGGGGTGTACTTCGCACGGCTGAAGTCGGCGGCTCAGGAAGAAACGCGCAAGCTCCTCCTCGTTTATTGACCTGCCCGACGGCGGGAAGGTGAGGTAGAGTCGCTCCCGTCGGCAGCAGACTCTCTTTCCCCCACAGAGGAGTTCTTTCGGATGGACTGGAACGGTGCCCGTGCATTGGTCACAGGCGGGGCGGGGTTCGTCCCTTCGCACATTGTGGACGCACTGGTGGCCGAGGGAGCGGTCGTCACCGTGCTGGACAATATGCAGGCCGGGCGAATGGAGAATCTCGCGGAAGTCACCGATCGGATCACATTCCTCCAGGAGGATGTGCGAGACGCCGAGAGCGTACGAAGTGCGGTGGAGGGGCAGGACTTCGTGTTTCATCTCGCGGCGAACGCGTCCGTCCCCGGCTCCGTTCGGGATCCTCGTTATGATCTGGAATCCAATGCACTGGGCACGCTGAATGTGATGGAGGCCGCGAAGGAGAGCGGTGTTCGCCGTGTCGTGTATGCGTCCAGCGCGGCGGTCTACGGCCCTCCGGAGTCGGTGCCCACCGACGAATCCCATCGTCTGCGGCCCACCTCGTTCTACGGTCTGTCCAAACTCTACGGAGAGCAGTTGGGCTTCATGTACCACCGGTTGTTTGGCGTGTCATTCAGCGCGGTCCGGATCTTCAACACCTATGGACCCCGGCAACCGCGTTATGTTCTGGCGGACCTCGTGCGCAAGTTGATGAAGAACCCGCACGAACTGGAAGTGCTCGGTACGGGGGAACAGGTGCGTGACTATGCCTTCGCCACGGACACAGCAGGCGCATTCCTGACGGTCGCGGCCGACGAGGATCTGAACGGCAAGGCGTGCAATGTCTCAGGCGGCCAGGCCATCAGCATCCGGGATCTCGTGTCGATCATTCTGGAGGTGATGGATCTGCCCGACTGTCGCGTTCGCTATACGGGAGAGAGCTGGAAGGGCGACATCGACCATCTGGAAGCGGACATCTCCAGGATCGGGAAGGCGGGGTACGCGCCGTCCACCCTGCTTGCCGACGGTATCCGGCGCACGATCGACAGCGGCACCATTGTGGGAGAGTCCGAGTTCTAGACTACAGTCCGGTCGCGGGGATTCGGATGCGGTCGCCGGGACGGATGACACCGGACCGGGACAGGTTGTTCGCCTTCAGGACTTCCGCAAGGCTCACTTCATAGGTGCGTGCAAGATCCCAGAGCGTGTCTCCCTGGCGAATCCGAACCGTGACCCCGGATGGGGCGGCGGGGGCGTTCGCGCTCATATACAGCGTCAGTTTGTCGCCGGGGTGAATGGTGGCGCCGCGAAGGTTGTTCCAGCTGCGGACGCGTCGTGTGCTGGTGCCGTAGGCTTCCGCGATTTCGGAGAGGGTATCGCCTCTCTTGACGACATAGTGGACCGGCCTCTGGCCTGAGGAGCCTCCCGACACAAGAGCGGGCGCAGTCTTCGCGCCGCGCGGGATGAGCAGGTCCTGGCCCATGGACAGGAGATGCGCATTCCGAAGCGTGTTGGCACCGACAATCGCGGAGACCGTCGTGCCGTACCGGAGCGCGATCCCGGAGAGCGTCTCCCCGCGCCGGACGGTGTGGTGGACCCACTCGACCCGCTCCGACGACGGGATCCGGGCGAGCATCCGGCGACCCCGCTCCGCAGTCCCCATGGGGACATGGACGGTATAAGGCGTACCCCCGGGCGGGGTGCACTTTCGAATGAGTGCCGGGTTCAGGTCCGCGAGAATCTGCGCGGACACTCCACAGCACCGGCCCAGAACATCGAAGTCCACGCAAAAGTCGACTTCCAGCGGCTCGACATGATCCGCACGGGTGTACTCGGGGTGCAGCCCGTGCTGAAGCGGGTTCATCGCGATGGACATGGCCGCATAGAACTTGGGGATGTGGTTCCGGGTCTCGCGCGGAAGGCGAAGCCGCCAGAAGTCCGCGGTTCCCTGCCGGCGGATCTGCGCGCGAACCTTGCCTTCGCCGGCATTGTATGCCGCCAGAGCGAGGTTCCAGTCGCCGAACTCCCCGTAGAGATCGCGGAGGTAACGCGCGGCCGCTTCGGTGGACTTCTCCGGATCCCGGCGTTCATCCACCCACCAGTCGATCCGGAGGTCGTACTTCCGTCCGGTTCCTCGAATGAACTGCCACAGGCCCGCCGCGTGAGCCCACGAATAAGCGTCCGTGGAAAACCCGCTTTCGATCATCCCGTGGTAGGTGAGTTCGCGCGGGAGTCCATACCGGGCGAAGATGCGGTCGAACACCGGCTGGTATCGGGGTTGCCGGGAGAGCCACTTCTCCATGTCCGGGTGACCGTCGGTCATGAAGTAATGAACCCACTCCTCAACACGGCTGTTGTACTCCGGGGTGATGGGCCTTGTGACGAGCTTCCAGGATGAGTCGGCGTTTTCTTCCACTTCCGGCGCAGCTAGCAGGGAATCCGGCGTCGTGGCCCTGCGCTCGGAGATCTTCTGCAGAAAGTAGTGCGTCTTCGTTTGAAGCTGGCGGGCTTCGCGGCGCTCCTCTTCGTTCCTCCAGTGGTCCTCGGTGATGGGTTCCAGCTGGCTGAGACACCGCGCGAGAAGCTCCTCGGTGCTTTCGTAGTCCTCCTCCACGAACGCTCGAACGCCGCCAAGGTAGTCTTCGCGGGCGCGAAGAACGGGGGAGGTCATCCCGGGGATGTCCTCGGCGGGATTCACCGACAGAGGCGAAGTGGCGGGAGGAGTGTTTGCGCACCCCGCAGTCAGTGCTCCGAGGGCGAAGATCAGGAATGCCGCAGAGATCCGGTTCAACGGGCGCTTTCTCCAGGGATGGGCGGACGATGGACGCAACAGCCGACTCCTCTTGAGATCGGCAGGTTGCCGACCGGGCTGAATCTCATCTCCGCCAGAATCAACGCATAGACACAAGATTCCGCAAAAGGATGGAAAATGTCCAGCACAGAACGCTCCGAACCCATCAGTGCCTCTCCGGGAGCGTGCGCGAGAGGGCGGGATTCCTCTTGCGCGCCTCTTCCCAGGCGGTGGCGGCATCGGCCGGGCGTCCCTGCCGCGCCGCGATGCGCGCCAGAGCCTCCCACGGTTCCGGGCGATCCGGCTCGACGGACTGAACACGGCGGTAGTACTCCTCTGCCTCTCCGGGTTTTCCGACTTCGTCATGGAGGTCTCCGGCGGCCATGAGAAGGGCGAAGCTCTTCGGCGCGTGGAGGAGTCCCTCCGCGATGAGTCGGAAGGCCTCGTCCGCATTCCCGGCCTCGATGGACAGAAACGCCAGATGCGCCCAGGCTTCGCCGACCCTCGGGTCGATGCGGAGCGCCATGTGGTAGTAGGAGATCGCGACGGAAGTCTCGCCGACGGAACGCAGGCAGTTGGCCAGCTGGTACACGGCGGACACATTCCCGGGATCTGACTGGTACGCCTTTCGGAAGTAGGGGAGCGCCGCGTCCGGCCGCCCCTTGCTGTATAGCGTGATCCCCCGGAAGAGCGCGTTGACCGAGCCGATCATCTCGGCCGGGTTCATGTTCCGTCGGATCTCACCGCCGGTGGCACCGGAGATGTATCCGAGCGCCATCAGCTTCTCCCGGGTCTCATCGTCCTGCGGGGTCTGCCCGGGGAAAGCGGGTTCGGACTCCGCGGCGCGGAGAACGGATTCCGCCTCCTGCACGACCTCGGGATACTCCGCGGCGAGATTCCGCGTTTCTCCGGGATCAAGGCGCCGGTCATAGAGTTCCGGCACGGGTGCGCGAACATAGGTCCACCGCTCGTTGCGCGCGGAGAGCAGTGGGCTCCACCGATAGTGGAACATGGGGTAGTAGGTCTCGCCGATGGCCCATCGGCCCGGTTCCTCCGGATTCAGCAGGGAATGCCCCGCTCCTCCATCGGGTGGAGGAATGCTCAGGATGTCGCAGAGCGTGGGCACGAGATCCTCAAACCGTGCGGTCTCCTTGCGGATGCCTCGCGTGATCCGGTCGCCCTCGGGCGTTCCGGCGGGGGCGTGAAAACCGAAGAGCGCGTGCATGGTTTCCTGGTAAAGCAGAACGCCGTGGCTCATTTCCCCGTGCCCGCCGAGGGCCTCTCCATGGTCGCTGGCGATCGCAAGGACGGGCCTTCGTTCCCGGAGCCGGGAGAACGCGGCCAGGAATCGACCGAGTTCCAGATCCAGCCCGCGAATCTCCAGATCGTACGGGTCTTCTGCGGGGAAACCGGCCAGCGCGGGCATCGGCTCCCGGGGGAAGTGCGGGTCGAAGAAGTGCGCCCAGAGGAACAGCCGGTCTTCCCGGGGGATCTTCCGCGCGAGGTCGAGCGCCGCCGCCACGACATCCCCGGCGGGCCGCTCCGCGTAGTAGGTGCTTCCTCCGGAGGCCGGGGCGAGATCTTCGTCAAAGAAATCGAACCCGCGGGCGAAACCGAACTGACTGCTGAGCGGGAAACCCGCGATGACGGCTGCCGTCCGAAAGTCGTGCCGGGCTAGAATCTCCGGGAGCGTCGGGATGGAGTCCGGGAAGGGGAAGGTGGCGTTGTCACGCACGCCGTGGTCAGCGGGAGTGAGCCCGGAGAGGAGCGAGGCGTGGGAGATGGCGGTCAGCGGCGCGGACGCAAAGGCCGTCCGCGCGAGGAGGCCGTCGCGCAGCACTCGGTCGAGCACGGGCGTGAGTCCACCCGGGTGGCCCATGCATCCGGCGCGATCCGCGCGAAAGGTGTCCAGCGTGATGAGGATGACATCCGGCGGCGGCGCCGGGCCGGTGACGCGTGGGGGAGCCTCTCCGCCCGGTGTGCATCCGACAGCCAGCAGAACCGTCAGTGCGGGAATGGTGATCCGAGTCACTCCCTGTCGCCCCTTCCTGCCGCCATGGCACGCGCCTCCGGGAGCCATCTGGAAGCTTCCGGGTGTTCCGGGTCCATTCGGAGAACCTCCTCCCAGTGCATCGCCGCTTCCCCGGGCCGGTCTTGCCGGAATGCGGTCACTCCCCAGTTGAACCGGGCCTCCATGTGGCGCGGGTCGATCCGACACGCTCGCCGGGAGAAGTCCGCCGCCTCGTCGAGGAGTCCGGCATCCAGGGTGACGCGTGCCGCCTCGTAGTATACCAGAGCGTTCATCGACGCCGGAGGCAGCGACAGGCACCAGCGAAAGGTCTCCAGCGCGCGGGAGACTTCGCCGGTCGCAGCCTGGACTCTGGCAAGAAGGAGATGCGCTTCCTTGTTGCGGGAATCCAGACCGAGCGCCGAGGACAGTGCCCGCCGGGCCGATGCGGCCCGACCGGCCTCCAGGGCACTTCCCGCTCGTGACAGATACGACTCGATCCGAACACGGTCCTTCGCGTCGGGGAGGGAGTCACCGGGGGCGTCGGGCAAGGGGTGGGCGCCCGCATAGCCGAGGCTTCGGAGGGCGGCTTCGGACTCTGCGTCCGGTGCGCTCGCGGGCAGCGTGACGCTCCACTCGGGGCCTGCCAGCATCGCGAGGAGTTCCTGCGGGCGCGAGGGCAGGTCGGCGGAGCCGTGGAGGTTGCGAGTCTCGCCGGGATCCGCGTACAGGTCGTAGACCTCCGGGCGGGGTGCATGGATCACCTTCCAGCGTTCTCCGCGCAGTCCGCGCGGCGGAGCCCACCCGTGCCGCAAAAGGGGGTACGCGGACTCGACGAAGACCGGCTCGCCCCGCCCCGGCGAATCCCCGGTGCGCGGGAGTGGTGCGCCGAACTCGGGAGGGAGCGCGATTCCAGCCCAGTCGGTCAGCGCGGCGGCCACGCCTCGCACCCCGGTGGCGGTGTGGATCGTGGTGCCCGGCACAACGCCCGGCCCCGCGAGGATGAGTGGGACGCGTGTTGTCGCTTCATACACGAAGACGCCGTGCGTGCTCTCGTCATGCTGGCCGAGGCTCTCCCCGTGGTCGGCCGTCACGCACACCCGGAGGGTCTTCGCGGAGCTCTGGAGAATCCGAAGGAGGCGACCTGTCTGGGCGTCCGCATAGGTCACTTCGCCCCGGTAGGGGTCACGCGGGTGCGCGTCGCGGTAGGCCTTCGGCGGGTCGTGGGGGGCGTGCGGGTCGAAGAAGTGGGCCCAGACGAAGCGGCGATCTCCGCTCCACTCCGACGCCACATAATCCGCCACTTCATCCACGACGCTTTCAGCGCGCCTCTCCACAGCTCCGGAGGCACCGTCGCCGGGCGATCCGTGCGGTTCCCGATAGAGATCGAACCCGCGGTGGAGGCCGTAGCGCGCCGCGAGCGGGTGCGCCGCCACGAAGGCCGCCGTCTTCCAGCCCGCACCCCCCAGGACTTCGGGAAGAAGACGAAGGCTGCCGGGCACGCGGTAGAGGCCGTTGTCCCGGACGCCGTGTTCGGGTGGGATGACGCCGGACAGGATGGTCGTATGCGACGGCAGCGTGAGCGGGGCGTGCGCCAGAGCCGTGGCCCACTGGGTCCCGGAGCGTGCCAGCCGGTCGAGGTGGGGAGTGCGGGCTCGCGCGTCGCCGTAGCACCCGAGGCGGTCGGACCGAAGCGTATCGATCGTCAGGAGCAGGAGGGCTTCGCCGGAAGGGCGCTCCCCCGGTGCGGTTCGGGAGCAGGACGCGCACATCCAGGCCATTGCCACGGCGAGCACCCATCGGCCGATCCTCATCGGGGGGCGCGCTCCGCTTCGGCGAGAAGATTCCGATTCCGTTCGCTGCGCGGCGCGAGTTGCACGGCTTTCTTCAGCGGGGCGACGGCATCTTTCGGCCGACCCATGGCGAGGTAGATCTCCCCCAGCGTCGCGTAGATGGGCGCTTCCATCATGTCGGGAGGCAGTTCGAGCGCGCGGCGCGCGTAATCGGCAGCCAGCGGATACCGGCCCCACGTGAAATACACGCCGGCGAGGAAGGAGTGCGCCTCCTTGCATTCCGGGTCCAGGCGAATGGTCTGGGTGAAGTAGCGCTCCGCCCGCACGAGATCCCCATCGAGAATGGCCTGCTCTCCCCGGAAGAGAGCCACCGAGCCCTTGACGCCATCCTTCGGGTCCTTGGCTCCCTCCAGCCTTCGTGCCCGGCGTCCCGGGCGGACCGTGGCCACATAGCCGAGGCTGCGAAGTTCAGCCATCGCTTCCGTCTCCGGGGCCAGCGCGTGAACGGGGACTTCGCGCAGCAGGATCCGGTCGAGGGCTGATGAGAGGGCGCCCACGATCTCCGGCCGCTCCGCGTGGAGGTTCACCGTCTCTCCGGGGTCTGTGCAAAGGTCGTAGAGCTCCGGGCGCGGCGCGCGGATGTACTTCCAGTCCGGGGTGCGGACTCCGTAGAGCGGGCTCCAGCCACGGTAGAGCTCCGTGTGCAGCGTCTCCACATAGGCGGTTTCCGAGAGGGCGGGTCGGAAGAGCGACTCTCCCGTTCTGCGTGCATCCGGGGGCGACCCATCGAAGAAGTCCAGCAGCGTCGCCGGCACATCCAACAGGCTTCGAAGCGAAGGGTCCAGTCGCTGCGGACCGGCGGCGGTCCCAGTGACAAGGAGCGGAATGTGCTGCGTGTCGTCATAGACGAACAGGCTGTGCGTGAGTTCCCCGTGTCCGCCAAGGGACTCCCCGTGGTCGGCCGTCACCAGCACCAGCGGGAGGCGGCTCGGGTTTCCGTCGCCGAGCGAGCGCAGAAAGCGTCCCAGCTGATGGTCGGTGTACGCCACTTCGGCGTCATAGGCCTCCAGCGCGGTGCCCGGCCAGGGCGCGGGAGCCCGGTAGGGGTAGTGCGGGTCGAAGACATGCGTCCAGAGGAAGATGCGGTCGTCCGGATCGAATCCCGCCAGCCAGTCCGAGGCGGCCGAGAACACCTCCCCGGCCGTGCGCTCCAGGTGTCCTTCGCCGGTGGCGTCTGTTCCGGAAAAGTCGTCGTTGTAGGTGTCGAAGCCTTGCGACAGGTTGTACTTCTCCGCAAGGACGACGCTTCCCACGAAGGCACCGGTGGCGACATCTTCAGGGAGCAGCTCGGGGATCGTCGAAAGGGAGTCCTCCAGTCGGAAGATCCCGTTCTCCCGAACTCCGTGCCACGGCGGGACCATCCCGGTGAGGACCGTGGAGTGGGAGGGAAGTGTAATCGGCGCGGGCGAGATGGCTCGGACAGCCTGCAACCCGGTGCGCGCCATTCGGTCGAGAAAGGGAGTGCGCGCGGAAGGAGACCCGTAGCAGCCCACGCGGTTCGCGGGGAGCGTGTCGATCGTCACGAGCAGTGTGGGAAACGGCCCGGGTTCGGACGAAGAGCGGAGTCCGCACCCTGCCAGGAGACCCGCGGTCAGCAGTGCGGAAAGGACGAGAGGGTATCGCACGGGAATCTCCAGACTCGGGGCGCGAGGCGGATTCTGTCCGGAGGGTGCGACGCTGTCAAATACAACTCAAGGAAAAGGGTGCCGGACGAATCCGGCACCCCAATCGTCACCACCTGGGAGCAGCGTTCCAGGTGAGAAACTACTTGTACAGACCCTTGACAGAACCCCAGCTGGAAGGCTCGACGCCGACCGAACAGGAGATAATGGCTTCCCACACAAGACCGGCATCGCAGACGCCGTCAAAGAGCGTGCTGCCCGGGCAAAGCGGGCTGGCCGCGGAACCCCAGTAGTAGGAGTGCGGGTCACGCGAGGTCGGGAAGCAGGTTCCGCACGGCGTGGGACCAGTCGGTCCGGCCGCGGGGTGATCCGTAACGAAGGTCGTGGGGTTGCCAGCAGTGGCACCCATGACCGCGCCAACGGTGAAGGAACCAGGGACGGCTACGCCGGCACCCCAGCTTGCGAACTCCCAGCCACCACCGGCCGGCAGGTACGGCTGCGAACCAATCGCCGCGCCCGTGGGGCAGGCGTTGGCATCGGCAGCGTTCACATCGAGCGAACCGGTGAATCCGTAGCCGGACGGGGCACCCGTCCAGGTGAACAGCCAGTTCGCGTACAGCGTACCGCCACCGGAGTTCGGCGCGTCAAACTGGACGCCGAGGATGTCGCCAGGACTCCAGCCGCTCCAGATCCAGAGCCAGCCGGTGCAGTAGTTGTAATAGAGGACCGTACAGGTCGTCGCGGCATTCCAGTTGTCTGCACGGCTGTCGTCGGTCAGACGCATCGAGGTCTTCTCGAGCGCGAGGCCGGAAGTCGCAAAGACGAGGAGCGCGACCAGAACGAATGTAGTCACGAAGTACTTGCGCATGTGCCTATGACCCCCTTGGGAAAGGAATCCTGTTGATTGCTGCCCCTGCTTTCCCGGCCCCAGCTTCAGTACTGTGGGGCAACTAAGTCGCGTTTAGACCGGCAAAGCGGCCCTTCGCGGAAGTCACTTCGGCGAAAAGGCCTTGCTGCTCGCCCAGAAGAGGAGACGCCCCTTCATGCACCGTCCACGGGATCCAGTCGAGCGACCCGAAACGATCAGGCATGAGCGGAGGCGAACAACTGATTCCCCTCCGATTCCTAGCGAGACTACCACAGGGAAGAAATCGGTGTCAACCGGCGCGAACTGTAGGAAAAAGAGAGGCGGCCGCAAAGCCATGCCGGAAGCGGCTTTGAGGCGGTCGGAGGTCCGGCTTTGCTCTTCCGGAGTCATTCAGAACAGCGGAATCTTCCGGTGAAACAGAATGTAGATTTGCGGATACTGGCAGTTCTTGAACGATCTTCGCTCTGGTAGGATGCTCCGCGGGATGGAAGGGTCATTCGGCCGGGAGGAGTTATGAAAGTTCGCCCCTCGTTTCCGGTGATTCTGATCGGAGTGACCGTTCTCTTTCGTCTGGTCTACCTCCTGCAGATTCGTGGAAACCCCTTCTTCGATCATCCGATCATGGATGAAGCCTACCATGACCTCTGGGCGCGGGAGATCGCGTCGGGGGATCTGACCGGCCGAATCCCCTTCTTCCGTGCGCCGTTTTATCCCGCGCTGCTCGGGTTGATCTACCGCGTGGTCGGTTCGGAACCCCTCGTGGTTCGCGCAGTGCACCTGGCGTGGGGCGTGGCGACTCCTCTGCTGGTGCTCCGTCTGGGTCACCTGTTACTGCCGCGCCCCGCGTGGGCGGCTCGGGCGGCGGCTCTCCTGGTCGCGTTCGACGGGGTGCTCGTGCACTTTGAAGGAGACCTGCTGCTGGAGTCCCTCCTTGCTCCGCTGGCGGCTGCGCTGGCGCTCCTGCTTGCCCGGGCTGTGCTGGAGCCGACGCCGCGTCGCTGGCTTGGCGTCGGCCTCTGCCTGGGGCTCTTCGCGATCACCCGCCCGAATATCCTGGCGTTCGCGCCGTTCGCGTTCCTGTTCGCCGGGATCAGCGGGGAAGGTGGATTCCGTCGCTTCCGGCCCGCTCTCCGGCGGAGTTTCGCGCTGACGCTGGGGGTCCTGCTGCCGGTGTTGCCGATCACCGCGCTGAACGGGTTTGTCGGGGGGGACCGTGTTCTGGTTTCGTCGCAGGCGGGGTTCAACTTCTTCCTCGGGAACAACGCGGAAGCGAATGGCTGGTCGGCCACGGCCCCGTCCCTGCTGCGCACAGACTGGTGGGGTGGTTACGAAGATTCGATCCGGATTCCAGAGGAAGAGACCGGGCGCTCGCTCCGCCCGTCGGAAGTGTCGGGATACTGGTTCAGGAGGTCACTGGACTGGTGGCGCACCGAACCCCGTGCAGCGCTGGGACTCACGGTCAGGAAGATCCTCCTCCTTTTCACCGGGACGGAACTGGCAAACAACCGGAATCTGGAGCTGTTCCTGCGCGAGTACGCGCCCCTGAGTGCGTGGTCCCTCGGCCTCGCATGGATTCTCTTCCCGCTGGCCGTCGTGGGGGCGGTGCGCCTGGTGCGCCGCCGGGAGGGAAGCATCGTTGCGCGCCCGGTGGTCGTCATGGCGGGAGTGTATGCGCTGACGATCGCCGCGTTCTTCGTGACCGCGCGCTACCGGGTTCCTCTGCGTCCGCTGGCTGCACTCTTCGCGGTGGCGGGAGCCATCGGTCTGTGGGAAGGTCTCCGATCGCGGTCAGTGGCTGGCCTCCTGCCGTGGGTTGCCTTCGCGGGAGTGCTCGTGGCTGCCAACGGGAACTCGACCGTCCGCGAGGTTCGAGCCGGTCTCTCGCCGGGGCAGTTCTTCCAGTCGGCCGCGGAGGTTCAGGCGGAAACCGGCGACTTCTCCCGGGCGGCGGCCCTGCAGCGTCGCGCACTGGAAGAAGACCGCGCGCTTCCGGACGGCTTCATGAATCTGGGGGCGCTCCTGCAGCAGGCGGGGGATCCCACGGGCGCCATCGTCGCCTTTCGGGCGGAGGCTGCGCGGAATCCGGGAAATGGAAGGAACCTGGCGTCCCTGGCGCGGGTACTGGATCGTCAGGGGGAGCACGAGGAGGCGGAACGGATCTACGCGGCTGCGGAACGCACGGGCTGGGAGGATCCGCCTGCGCTCTTCGGGCACGCACTGGTACTCGACAGAATGGGCCGGACCGACGAGGCTGCCGAACTCTATCGAAAGGTCGTGGAGCTGGATCCGTCCCACGCGGATGCCTGGAACAGCCTTGGCGTGGCGGAAGCTCGCGCGGGCAGGCTCGAGGAAGCAATGGCACTCTGGAACCGGGCGCTGGAAGCGCAACCCGGATTCCCGAGAGCACTGGACAATCTGGAACGGGCCCGCCGTCGGCTGGAGGCCCCAACGCGATGACGGGCGGACTTCGCCCGAACAGGAGAGGAGCAGGGATGCGTGTGACTCGTTTGGCTCTATTGGGGGCGCTGATCTCAGTCTGGGCCGGGCCGGTCCATGCCGCGGTTCTTCGCGTCCCGGCTGATCACGGTTCGATCCAGGAAGGCGTGGTTGCGGCTGCCGTCGGAGACACGGTGCTGGTGGCCCCCGGGGAATACACGGAACTCATCATGATGAAGGGCGGGGTCGTGTTGAAGTCGGAGGCCGGGCCGGACTCCACGGTGCTTCTGAGTCCGGGGTTGGGAGAGTCCCCGAAGGACGAGCGGCTGCTGGAAGTTCAGGAGGACGCGGATCGCTCCACGGTGATCGAAGGATTCACGCTGGATCACGCGGGGACCATGGGCACCGCAATCCATGTCGAAGGCGGAAGTCCGACGATTCGCGGAAATGTCTTCCGCGGCTTCGGCTGGGGAATCCACCTGCGTCACTCCAAGGCGCTGATCACCGACAACCTGCTCGATGAGATCACGACCTTCGGCATTCTGATCTTCGCGTCGTCCCCGGAGGTCTATCGCAACACCATCCGAAACTGCAATCTGCGTGCGATCGATGTCTCCGGACGAAAGAGCCACCCCGTAATCGGGGGGAGTTCGGAGAACGGGAATCACATTCACGGGAACAACATTTCGCTGATGAACTCTTCGCGCAATGACATCGATGCCACCTGGAATGACTGGGGATGGGACACGGCGCTGGAGATGGAGCGAAAAGGGTATCCGGCGGACATCACCGACATCATCGACGGCAATGACCGCGCGGCTTCCCACCGTGGACGCGGCAAGGTGGACTACCGGAACTGGGTGGTGCCGGACACTTCCGGGGACGCAGCGTCCGGCGGGGGGAAAGGCCTTGTGATCGTCGGCGTGGCCCTTGCCGGTCTGGCACTGGGGGCGGTGCTCTCCGCGCGTCGGCGTCGGAAGGCGGGCTGATCTTGCGCGGTCCGGCTCTTGCGGCCGCGGTTCTCGCGGCGGGCCTCCTTCTGGTTCCCGCGTGTTCCGGCCCGGATGGTCCCCGGGGCGTGGTGCTCATTACGATCGATACCTGCCGAGCGGATCGGATCGGGTGTCACGGCGGGCGCGTTCGGACGCCTGCCATCGATTCCATCGGGGAGTCGGGAACGGTCTTCCTTCAGGCCACCGCCACCGCTCCGCTGACGCTCCCGTCGCACGGTTCCATACTGACCGGGCTCTACCCGCTCCGGCACACCGTTCGTGACAACGGGGCCGGGCGCATCCCGGAGGATGCCGTCACGCTCCCGGAGGTGCTGCGCGATGCGGGGTGGAATACCGCGGCATTCGTGGCGGCCTATCCTGTGGCGGGGGAGTTCGGGACTTCGCAGGGTTTCGCCCGATTCGATGACGACTTCACCGGCAACGCCGCCGGAGCTGCCACCGGAGGCTCGCGGGAGATCGCGGAGCGGTTGTTCTATGACGAGCGCAATGCGGACGATGTCGTGGACGCCGCCATCCCCTGGCTGGAAGAAGCGGTGCGCGGCCCGGCACCCTTCCTGCTGTGGCTGCACTTCTTCGATCCTCACGCTGTGTACCAGCCGCCGCCCCGGCAGGCATCCGTCTACGGGGGCGGTTCCTACGAGGGCGAGGTGGCGTTTGTAGACGAGCAGATCGGGCGCGTGCTGGAGGTTCTCCAGCCGGTTCGGGACCAGACGGTGGTGTGCGTCACTGCGGACCATGGGGAGTCGCTGGGCGAGCACGAAGAGACGACACACGGGCTCTTCGTGTATGAGTCCACGCTCCATGTCCCCTGGGTGATGGAGGGTCCGGGTGTTCCCGCCGGAGTGCGCGTGGAGGATCCGGTCTCCCTGGTGCAGGTTCTGCCGACCGTGCTGGATGCGGTTGCGGTCGAGGCTCCCCCCGGAATGGACGGGCAAAGCGCACTTCCTCTGGCGCGGGGAGAGGCGTCCGGTCCTGAGAGCGTGTTCGGAGAATCGCTCTATCCGCTTCTCCACTTCGACTGGGCGGCGCTGCGGTCCGTGCGGCGCGGTCGCTGGAAGCTGATCGATGCTCCGCGCCCGGAGCTGTTCGATCTGGCTTCCGATCCCGGGGAGACCGTGAACCTCGCGGACGATCATCCGGAACGGGTGCGGGAGATGCGCGCCGAACTGGAGCGGCATCATTCCCGCGGACCTGCGCTCGGGGGGACGGCGCCCGCCATCGACGACGAGGCCCGCCGCCGCCTCGAAGGATTGGGATATGTCGGCGGCGGCGGGAGTTATGCGGCGGACGGCGACTCGGATCCGTGGAATGCGGGCGGGGAAGACCCGCGGGACATGGTGGGTGTCTTCAACGGGCTTCAGGAGATTCCCACGCTCATGATGAACGGTCGCTTCGACGAAGCGGGGGCTCTGCTTGCGGAACTGCGCGTGGCGGATCCGGAGAATCTCACCATCCTGCGGAAAGCGGCGCTTCTGGAGCGAACCCGGGAGAACTGGGAAGAGGCACGCCGTCTGTGTGAGGAAGTTCTCCAGCGGGATCCGGAGGATGCCCGGACCAGGCGGAACATGGCGTTCGTGGCGCGGCAGGCCGGAGATCTGAGCGGAGCCGAGAGGATCTACCGCGACATGGCGGCGCGGGATTCCACGGATGCGGATGCGTGGGCGCTCCTGGGGTCGCTTCTGTCGGAAGCGGGCCGGCACGACGAGGCTGTTCGGTCGCTGGCGCGAGCGTGCCGTCTGAATGAGGCCGACGCCGTTCTTCGCACAGAGCATGCACGCGCACTGGAAGAAGACGGTCGGGTGGAGGAAGCGCTCGCCGCATACGACGGCGCGCTCGCGCTGGATGCGGCGCTGCCCGGGGCGATCAACGGGAAGGCGCTGCTCCTTTCGCATACGGGACGCGCGGAGGAGGCGGCCCGTCTTCTGACGGAGGGCGTGGAGGGGCGCGGTCTCGGGCAGGATGTCGAAGTGCTGAACAACCTCGCCTGGATTCTCGCGGATCGGGGGATCGACCCCGCGCGGGGGTTCGCCATGGCTCGTCGTGCGCGGGGGCTTTCGCCGGAAGATCCCGCCGTGCTCGACACATTCGGCTGGGCCGCGATACAGGCGGGGGAGCCCGGAGTCGCCGTGGATGCGCTGAAGAAGGCCTGGCGCGCCACGCAGGACGCCGAAGTGCGCGCGCATCTGGGGATTGCGCTGGCCCGGACGGGTCGTGAGAAGGAGGGGCGCGGCCACCTGCGCGCGGCGTTCGCCGAGCGGCCGGGCCTGGCCGACAAGCCGGGGCTTCGGGAGTGGACTACCCCGTAATGGGATCTTCGGCCTGCTCCTGGATGGAGGCCCACGACACCACGCGATTCCGCCCGCGGTTCTTCGCGGCGTAGAGCGCCACGCGGTCGGCGCGTTCGATCAGCTGGACCGCGCTTCCGGCGTCGTCCGGATACAGCGCCAGCCCCAGCGAAACCGAAACCCGCGTCTCGTCCAGCTCCGGCGCGATCTCGGAGAAGGACGCCTCCGCCACGACACGACGAAGCCGCTCCGCCGTCAGAACCGCTCGGGCGCGGGTGATGGTGGGCAGGAGGATGGCGAACTCCTCACCGCCGTACCGGGCCGCCACATCGATCTGCCGGATGTTGGCGCGAATGATCGACGCGAGGAATGCCAGCGCACGGTCCCCGACCTGATGCCCGTGGGAGTCGTTGATTCGCTTGAAGTGGTCCAAGTCGGCCATCAGAAGCGCGACCGAAGTTCCCGTGCGGTTGGCGCGTTCGATTTCGCGCAGGATCTGGTCGTCGAAGTAGGCGCGGTTGTACAGCCCCGTCAGCTTGTCGAGGAAGATGAGCTTCTCCAGCGATTCGGCTCGCACCACCAGCCCTCCGGTCACGGCCGCGGCCAGCGAAAAGAACGCCAGCTCCTCCGTCTCGAAGGGGCCGGGGGCATCGCGCAGCACTTCCATGCTGCCGACCACCCGGTCTCCGGATGTCATCGGGAGACAGACCAGCGCACCCTGTTCTCCAGCCGGGGCCCGGGCCTCCCGCGCGGTCAGGTCCGGGACATGCACGCCCAGCTGATCTTGCAGGACGCTCCGGCGCACCGCCTTGCCCAGTTCGTGCGCTGCCGGAACCACGCATTCGGGAAAGGTCACCGGGATGAGCGAGGTGGCCTCATCCTGCGAGCCGTCGTCTGCACCGACCACTTCCTCCAGCAGGAAGAAGTGAAGCTGCGTGGCACTGGAATGGCGGAGGACGAGATCCCGGATTGGCGCAAGGGACGCGGCAAACTCCTCCGGCGAACGGCATGGGGCAAACCCGGAGAAGAGCGTTCGGAGCGGTTCCCCGGTGGCCGGATCGTAGAACTTGCGGGTGAGTCCCGGCTCCAGTGGGAATGTCTCCACAGCCTTCACGATTCTGGGCGACGGAGCCGACTGTGCGGCCGGGGCGACGGGTGCGGCGGGTTCCGGTCGATCTTCCGCCGTCGGCGAGCCTTCCGGATCCACCGCACGCGGCCCGGGAAGGCGAATGGTCCAGCGGTCGTTGGTCGCCGGATCCAGATAGCGCCGATTGTGCGACTCCCGCCCGGCAGGCGGGTTCAGCCGGACGAGCGCATCTCGGGATGCCAGGGTCTCCAACAGTCCGCGAAGGCGCAGGGCGGTTTCGACCGGATCCGGCAGTGCGAGGATTCCCTCGGCTTCCTGCCGCTCTTCCATCCGGAGGAGTCTTCCCGCGAGCAGCTTTCTCAACAGGTCCCTGTAGGTAAGGGATTCCTTGCGCATTTGGTGTCTGACCCGGACTGTTGTGCCTGTTCTCAGGGGCGGTTCCACGGGGGGCGTAGACCCGTCACGGATTCACCGATTCATCGTAGCCCCGTGGCAGGCCGAAATCAAGAGGACCGACCGAAGCGTCGTTATGGTAGGACGCAGGCGGGAGGAGTCGATGAAGGGAGCAAAGAGACGCTGGCGCACCGATTGCCGCTTTTTCCCCGGCGACCGTCCGTGCGCCCACCGGCGGGAGTGCGAAGGCTGCGACCTCCACGAACCGTGGGGCCGGCGGGTGCTCGTGCTGAAGATCGGCGCCATCGGGGATGTGCTGCGGACCACCCCCATCCTTCGCCCGCTGGCGGGGGGGAGCGCGTCGCCCGTCCATGTGACCTGGGTCGTCGGGGAGGCAGCCCGTCCGCTCCTGAACGGCCATCCGCGGATCGACCGGGTGCTGACGCCCGGAGCCGAGGCGGATGCCATTCTCGCCGTGGAGGACTTCGACCTTCTGCTCTCGCTCGACAAGGATCCCTGGCCCACGGCACGCGCGATGACGGTGACGGCCACGGAGAAGCGCGGTTTCGGGCGGGACCGGAACGGGGTCGTGATTCCGCTGCACCCGTCCGCGGAGTATGCGTGGGAACTGGGACTCTCCGACCGGCTCAAGTTTCAGGAGAATCAACGCGTCTACCAAGATCTCATCGGTGAAGTGTGCGGAATCCCCTGGGACGGGGAAGAGTACGATGTCCCCGCGCCGGCAGACGACTCCGCGACCGGCCGGAGAATACTGGAGAGCGCCGGGATCGCCGTGGGGAGCGGTCCACTCGTCGGGTTCAACACCGGCGCGGGCGGGATCTTCGCGAACAAGGCCTGGACCGGGGATGCATACGCAACGCTCGCCGGGCGGCTCGCAGCCGAAGGATGCCGGGTGGCGTTGCTCGGCGGGCGTGCGGAGGCCGAGCGGAATGAGCGGATCGCGCGGTTGTCGGAGGGTGCCGCCGTCGATACTGGCTTCGAGCATTCGCTGCCGGAGTTTGCGGGGCTGATCAGCCATTTCGACCTGGTGGTCACCGGAGACACGCTGGGAATGCACCTTGCGATCGCGGGGCGGGTTCCGGTCGTCGCCCTGTTCGGGTCCACCTGCCCGCAGGAAATCGAACTCTACGGACGGGGAGAGAAGATCATCACCCCGATGGATTGCCACCCCTGCTATCGGCACACCTGCGACCTCTCGCCAGGCTGTCAGGATCTTATCCCGGTGGACGCGGTCCACGAGGCTGTTCGGCGAATCCTGACATAGCTCGCCCCCCGGGCCTGCCGCCGGGTGGTGCCCTCTCTCTGCGGATAGAATCGCTGGATGAGTCGCGCCTCCGAGGTTATGATGGCCGACCCGGTGGAGTTTCGCCGGGCGCTCTTCCACCCGCATCCTGACCGAGGTAAGTCCCCATGGCCCTGCTCTTCCGCCGGATTCCGCTCTTCTTCGCGATGTTCCTTTTCTTCGCGCCGGCTGCCGAAGCGGAGCTTCCCGTGCTGGGCAAGGCTCCTGCCTTCAAGGCCCGGGACATGAACGGGGAGAAGGTGTCGCTGGAGGGGTATCTCGGAAAGGGGCCGATCGTGGTCGACTTCTGGGCCACCTGGTGCAAGCCGTGCAAGAAGGAACTCCCGTGGCTCCAGAAGCTCCATGCGAAGTACGAGGAGCGTGGGCTTCAAATGGTGACGGTCTCCATCGATCAACCCAAGAGTTCCGGCAAGGTGAAGCCTTATGTGCGCGGGCGAAAGTACACCTTTCCGGTGATCATGGATCCGACACAGCATGTCTTCCGCAAGCTTCAAGGGAAGGGGAGCGTGCCGTACATGGTGATCATCGATGCGGACGGCAGCATTCGCTATCGCCACACCGGTTATCAGCCGGGATTCGAAAAGAAGCTGGAGAAGATGATCCTCGAGCTTCTGCCTCCGGAGGCGGAGCCTGAGGCGGAGGCCCCCGATGCCGAGGTGGCCGAGTGACCCTGCGCGGAGTGCTTGCCCTCTGGTGGATCGCCCTCGCGGCGCCGCTCTCGCCATCTTCCGCATGGGATGGCGACGGTGCGCTCTCGATGAGCGTCGTCAACAAGGTGGAGTACCGTCGGTACTCGCTGGATGCACGCCGGGAAGAGGCCTTCCGTAATCGGCTCGATGTGCAGGGTTACCTCGGGGCACTCACCGGCTGGATTCGGTACGAAGCGGTTCAGGTCTCCGATGCCTCCTTCTACGACCCCTTCTCGCTCCCCGGGTTGGATGCCGGCGACACGCGCGTGGAGCGTTCCGGCGTTCCGATGGGTGCTCTCACCATGGAGCAGGGGGCGTTTCGCGTGACGGCGGGTCACTTCTCCGAAGTGCTTGGCCGCGGGATGCTGTTGGCGGTCTTCGAAGACGAGGAACTGAACTTCGACAGCCGCCTGCAGGGAGCTTCCATTCGCTGGGACCATGCGTCGGGAAGTGCGCGGGTTCTTGCGGGCCAGCACGAGGGCAACCGCTTCCGGGCGTTGCGTTTCGACGCCGAGAGCCTGGGACCCCTGCAACTGGGGGGCGGGATGGTGGAAGCCTGGGGGAGCGGTCAGAACACCGATGTTCGTGATCGGGAGCAGCTCTTCGGCGCCACGGCGGAACTCTCGGGAGCCACGGGAACTCTGTTTGCGGAGCATGTCGTGCGCACCTTTCCCAATGGTGCCGATGCCGGGCACGGATCGTATGCTTCCGTCTCCGGCGTGATGGGCGAGTTCTCGCTGGAAGCGGAGGCTCGGGACTACGAACGCTTCGAGTTCGAGTACCACGATCCGCCCAGCGTGCTCTTTCAGCATCAGTGGACGCTGGCGAATCGTGTGATCGGCGTGATCCAGACAGACATCGGGAACGATGATGTGCAGGGCTGGCTCACCGAAGGCACTTACTCCCCCGGGCTCTTCACCACCCTCCTCGGGGCTTATGGAGTCACCCGAAGCCATGACGGCGACCGCGAGTACCGGGAAGGCTACGCAGAGGGGAAGACCGACTGGCAGGAGCGCGTGTTTGCCACGGTGGCCGCGGGGGAGACGGAGTTCGACTTCGGCCCGCGCTTCACGGAGATTCTCTCGGGATACGGGGAAGTCGTCGCGGAGTTCGGAGAGGTGCAGAGCCTCGCGGTGGCCCTGGAGTGGTCGGAGGCGGTGGAGTCCGATGCCACGACTGCGGACTTCCAGTATCCGCGGGAGTGGCGTGACCGCATTCTGAACCTGACCTATGCCAGATCGCCCTGGCTCACCATGACGCTGTCTCACGAAGACACAACGGATGAGGAGCAGGAGCGGTCCGACTGGCTCTTTCTGCAGGCGGAGATCATGCTGGACAGTGGAAACGATGTGGTCCTGACGGCGGGCTCGGAGCGCGGGGGCTGGAAGTGCTCCGGGGGCGTCTGCTGGTACGAACCCGAGTTTCAGGGAGTGAAGGTGAAATGGGTCAGCCGATTCTAGCGGGCGCTCCCCGCCACGCTCTGCCATGGCTTCGCCGCGCGGGGACGGCCTGTGTCGCGCTGGCTGCGCTGGGTCTGATGTCGGCGGCGGGCTGCCGGGACTCTCTCATCGAACCGACGCAGGGGTTCCTGTCCGTGGAGTCCAGTGTGGCGGGGGTTTCGGTGACGCTCGACGGAGTGGCCCAGTCCCGAACCGCGCCCTGCGTACTGGGGCCGCTTGCGGCGGGGATGCACACGGTGCGTGTTTCGCGCGAGTTCTATGCCGCCACTCCCGAGTCCGCGTCGGCGATGGTGGCGGCGGCGGGGACGACCTCGGTGTCATTCGAGATGATGCTCCAGACCACGGGTTCCGCCCGCATTGCCTCCACCGACGAGATGACGCAGGCGGATCTTTCGGGGGCCGCCATCCTTGTGGAGGGTGCGCCCGGGGAGTTCACGCCCACGGGCAGAACCACCCCCGCCGTCGTCGACAGCCTGCCTCCGGGGGACGCGCGCTTTGTCCTGCGCCTGGACGGATTCGCGGACACCGCGCCCTTCACTGTGGAAGTGGCCGTGGGAGACACCGTGGATGCCTCTGCGGAACTCGGGCCGCTTCCCGGCGTGCTTGCGGAGATGTTCACCTACCAGACCTGCATCAACTGCGGTCCCGCAGCGGACTCTCTGCACGCCGTGTACGAGGACTTCGACGAACGGTTCGTGGTCGTGGAGTATCACACCGGACAGCCCGTTTACGAACTCTACACGGACTACCCCGACGCAATCCTGCGGCAGCACTACTACTATCCGTCGGGAGCGCCGCCCTATCCGTCCGTCGTGTTCAACGGAACGGAACGGGTGGAAGAGGCGCAAGAGTCGCAACTCAGCCGCTACCGGACCCTTGCGGGCTCGTACCTGGCCGGATGCGACAACACCTGCTCCATTGCTCTTCGCGCCCGGGACTTCACCGTCGCCGGTACGCCGGGGCTCACGGTTCTCGTGAAGGCGCGTTCCGCATTGGGCGCGGGCGAGGCCGTCCTGCGGCTCGTGCTGATTGAAGACGGTATCCTGACCGTTCCCGCTCTTCCCCCCGGTACCATTTTCAACTTTGTGGCGCGCTGGGTTTCAGAGGAGGCTCTTCCGGCCATGCAGGCGGGCGAGATTGCGGAGTTCTCGCACAGCTTTCCCGCGGAGGCGGTCTGGAAGGAAGAATCGAACCTCGGAGTGGCCGTTTTTGTGCAGGATGACGCCACAGGGGAGGTTCTTCAGACGGTACTGGCTCGCTGAGATTCACACGGGTTTGAAGTTCCCCCCCGGAATCTGATATGATGGGCTTCAACTCTGGAGGATTCTTCTATGTGGTGCACCAATCGTTTCCCTGCGGTCTGCGCGTTTCTGTGTCTGGCCCTCATCATCGGCTTCCTCTTTCCGGTGGATTCCCCCGCCCGGTCCATCTCCCATCTGACTCGTTCCGCCGTGCCGACTGCGGATGCCGGCCTGGAGTCGCGGGGAGAGATGGGCGCCGGAGTCCGTGGAGCGTTTGGATTTACGGTGGAGCCCGTGACGGGAGATGTCGCGACGGCCTCCGCCCCGTGGAACCTCGCGGATCTCTTCTATGTGCTCACCAACCACTCCGCAGTCGCGGATACCATTCGTCTCTACTGCGACTCATCCACGATGCCCGCCCTGTGGACGGCGGATGTCTGCATCGGGATGGCGTGCTACCCGACCGGCGTGGACTGGGCGATGGCGCCCGGGCAGTCGGATACCGTCCGGGTCGATGCATTTCCCGGCTCGGTCGGCGTGGGCCATGCGGTTCTTCAGGTGCAGTCGCTGGGGAACCCGGGGCTTCGCGTAGAGAGAGACATCACCATTGTGTGCGGAAGCGGAAGCTACTTCTCGGTGGTGCCGACCGGCGGGAATGTGGAGACGGTCGCCGCGCCGTGGAGCCTTGCGGACATGTTCTATGTGATCACGAACCACTCGACCGTTGCGGATACGGTTCACCTGTACTGTGATTCATCCACGATGCCCGCACTGTGGACGGCGGATGTCTGCATCGGGATGGCGTGTTACCCGGCCGGTGTGGACTGGGCGATGGCTCCGGGACAGTCGGATACCATTCGCGTCGATGCGTTCCCCGGGTCGGTCGGCGTGGGGCACGCGGTTCTCCAGGTGCAGACCCCGGACCAGTCGGATGAGTTTCCTCTGACCGTGGTCTGCGGCGACACTCCGTACTACACCGTGACGCCTTTGGGCGGAGCCACGACGACCGTGCCCGCTCCCTGGCAACTGGCGGACTTCTTCTACCTGCTGACGAATCACTCTGCCGGATCGGACACCATCCACCTGTACTGTGATTCGTCCACCATGCCCGCCATGTGGACGGCGGATGTCTGCATCGGGATGGCGTGCTATCCCGCGGGCGTGGACTGGGCGATGGCCGCCGGGCAGTCGGATACGATCCGTGTGGATGCGTTCCCCGGGTCGATCGGTGCGGGGTACGCGGTTCTGGGAACAGCCTCGCTGGGAGACCCTTTGCTGGGCGCGGACTTCGGTGTCACGGTGATCTGCGGCAGCGCCACCGGCGTGGAGGCTCTGACGCCGGATGCGTCCGGAGTCCTTCTGGAGCAGAATGCCCCCAACCCGGTACGGACCGCGGCTTCCATTCGCTTTTCGCTGCCGCGCGCCGACTGGGCCACTCTTCGTATTCACGATGTCGCGGGCCGGACCGTCCGGACACTGCTCGACGGTCCCGCCGGCGTGGGGCCGCACCGTCTCGTCTGGGACGGAACGGATGACCACGGCGGTCTTGTCGCCAGTGGCACTTATTTCTACCAACTGACCACCCCCCTCGGAAAGAGGGCGAAGACCCTGATCCTGGTCCGCTAGGGACCCGGCTTATCCGGAACCCGGTATGGCCGGATTCCACGCACCGAAAGGAGAGCACACCTTGAACAGAACGACACGCAAGGTGGCGGGAGGCACGCTCGGCGTGCTGGTTCTCGCCCTCGCACTGGCTCCGGTGGCGGCAAACGCCACACTGGTCCCGAGGACGGTCTATGCCGAAGAGTTCGGCTTCACCACTTGACCATACTGCCCTGACGCCCGTGCGGCGTTGAAGCAGCTTGAGGACGAGTACACGAGGGCGGAGTTCATCACCGTCGACTGGCACAACAGCGGTGCGATCGTTCATCCGGACGCGCAGGCCCGCGGGAACTACTACGGGGTCGGCGGTGTGCCGGATGTCTATTTCGACGGGTACGACAACGAGGTTGGCGGCGGGACGGATATGTACCCGTACTACCAGCCGACCGTCGTGAGCCACCTGGCTTCGCAGGCCAAGATCACGGTGTCGGGATATGTCATCTTTGACGAGGCGGCCCGGACGGGAACGATGGTCATCGATCTGGAGGTTGCGCCGGGCGAGGTCATCACCAATCCCGGAAACTGCACCGTGGGCGCCGCCATCTATGAAGATGATGTGTTCTATTGCTGCGGAACCAATGGCTGGAACAACTGGCACGGGATCGGGCGGGATCTCCTCCCCGATTCTCCGCTCACGATCAGCAACGGCGGGGAAACCGCCCAGATCGTGCACAACTTCAATCTGGATGTCGTGGGACCGGACACGCCGTGGGATATTTCGAAGCTCCACGGAGTCGCCTATGTTCAGCGGACAGGGAACAAGAAGATGCTGAACTCGGGCTATATGTATCCGGCCTACTCGGCTCAGGTTGCGGGGGTGGACGCCCCGGTCCGGAAGACAACTCCGGGTGCTCCGGTGGTCTTTACGCATGAGGTCACCTACACGGGCATGCTTTCCGACGATGTGGTCGTCTCGACCGCGAATGTTCCGCCGGCCTGGAGCGCGGAAGTGGCCTGGGGCGCGTCAAATGGCTCCAGCGTCACCATTCCCTCCATGGTTCCGGGACAGGTGGAGACGGTGACCGTCACGCTGGACCCGCAGGGGAACAGTGGTCTTGCGTCCATGCTCGTGGATGCCACCCCCACACTGGGTGCCGGCAACGGGGGTTCGGACGAGGTCCACACATTCTCCGGAACTCCAGCGGTTCTTCTTGTGGATGATGACCGGAATTACAGCTACGAAGCGTCCTATCTGGCGGCCATATCCGGTTCGGGGTATTCCGCCGTTCACTGGGACAATGCGGCGCTCCTGGCGGGTCCGGACGAGATCTACATGGGCTACTACGACGCCGTGATCTGGATGACCGGCGAGTTTCAGGTCAAGACGATCGGCGCCAACAGCCAGGCCAAGATCGTCAGCTACCTGGATGCGGGCGGGAACTTCTTCCTGACGAGCCACGGTTATCTGTCCGACAAGGGCGCCAACACTTTCACGACGGACTATCTGAATGTCGCGTCGTGGAACGACGACTCCGGTTGTGCGAATGCGTCCGGCGTTGCGGCGGATCCGATCGGAGACGGGCTCTCGTTCGCCATGAGTCCGCCTTACCCCGATTACGCGGATGACATGGCACCCGGTGCGGGAGGGGCCACCTGGCTCAACTCATCGGTCGGGCCTGTCGGGATTCGGTATGACTCCGGTACCTACCGGACCGTCATGCTGGCCGCAGCCTTCGAGGGAATCCAGGACACTTCCAGCCCGAACACAAAGACCGATGTCATGGGTCGCGTGCTGGACTGGATGCTCGAAGGTCTCACGACCGGCGTGGAGACGGGGCCGATGGCGTCCGCTCTGACGCTCTCCCAGAACGCGCCCAACCCCTTCACTCCGGCCGCGTCCACGACGATCGCCTTCTCGGTTCCCCGGGACGGCGCGGTCGATCTGGCGGTATTCAATATCGCGGGTCGTAAGGTCGTGGATCTGGCGGACGGAACCTTCACGCAGGGCCGACACACGGTGGTGTGGGACGGTCGGGACGCGAAAGGGAGTCCGGTTGCGAGTGGTGTCTACCTCTACCGGCTGAAGGCGGCTGGTGAGACGCTGGCGCGGGAGATGGTGCTGACGCGCTGATCCCGCAGGATTCCGTGATGGACCAGGGGGGGGCCGGGAGGCTCCCCCCTTTTTTGTGTGCGGGCGGGTCTCCTCCGGCAGGAAAACACGATTCCTCTTCCGCTTCCCTCGGGTAAGATGCCGGTCGACCGGGAGGGATTGCGTGCGGACCGTTGTCATCATACCGACCTACAACGAAGCCCCCAATCTCGTGGCGCTCGTGGAGCGCATCCGCGCAGTGGCACCGGACGCGGGCATACTGGTCGTGGATGACCGGTCTCCGGACGGAACCGGAGAGCTGGCCGACACGCTGGCATCCGAAGACGACCGGGTGCGTGTGCTCCACAGAGATCCCCCCAGAGGGCGAGGACTCGCGGGGCGGGATGGCTTCCTTCACGCGCTTTCTCTGGGGGCCGAGGTCATCCTGGAGATGGATGCGGACTTCTCCCACGATCCGGCGCTGATCCCGCGTTTCCTTCGCGAGATCGAGAACGGCGCGGATGTGGTGCTGGCGTCCCGATTCGTCCCCGGCGGCTCTGATGAAGACCGATCGTTTCCGCGCCGCGTGCTGACGATTCTCGCCAATGCGTACATCCGGGTGCTTCTGGGGATGCCGGTGGGTGACTGCAACTCCGGGTATCGGGCGTTTCGCAGGTCCGCAATGGAAGCGGTGTCTCCCGCCACCCTGGTCTCGGCGGGGCCGTCGATTGTGCAGGAGGTGTTGTTCCGGGCGCATCGAGCGGGGTGCCGGATCGTGGAGATCCCGCTGGCTTTCGTGGACCGTACGACGGGTGATTCCAAGCTCGGGATGCGCCTTCTGCTGGACGGCTACACGATGGTTCTTCGCCTGAAGTTCCGGGAACTGATCGGGAGGGGCGGATGAGTCGGGCCGGGGTCGTCGGGCTGGTCCTGCTGGTGGTCGTGGCACTCCTTCTCTCCTGTTTCCGCATCACGAATCTCGATCTGGGCGGGCATCTTGCCGTAGGGGAGAGGATCCTCGCGACGCATGCCATCCCGGACACGGATTTTCTGAGCCATACATTCCCCGGCCATCCCTATCCGGTGCATCAGTGGCTGGGAGAAGTCGCGCTCCATCTGGTGGATCGCTCGGCAGGCGTTGGCGGACTCATCCTCCTGCGGATGCTGATCGTACTGCTGGCCGCGCTCATTCTCCGGAGGACGGCTCTCCGCGAAGGGGCGCCGCAGGCTGTCGCGGCAGCCCTCGTGATCCTGCTGCTCGTCGCCATGCAGCCGCGCTTCTTCGTTCGGCCCTTCCTGGCGACGCTGGTGTTCCTGGCGCTTCTTCAGTCGTGGGTTCGGGACTACTGTGCCGGTCGCCGCGAGTCTCTGTGGCCGCTGCCGGTGCTTCTGGCCGTCTGGGGGCACATCCACTCCGGCGTGCTCTTCGGGGTGCTCTTCCTGGGCGGGACGATTGCGGGGGAACTCCTCGATCGTCGCATCCGTTCCGGCACGCGAACCCGGCAGGATGATGCGCGCTTTCGACCACTTCTTCTCTACTCCGCGATCGCGGCAGCCCTCCCCTTCGCGACCATGGCGCTCATCAACCCGAGCGGTCTCAAACCGCTGGTCCTTCCCTTCCTCTTCTTCACGAACTCCGGATTCACTTCGATGATCGGAGAGTATCGACCGGTCAATCTGGCGACCGACTGGCCGTTTGATCTGGTGGCAGGGCTCCTGCTGGTCGGGCTGGTGCTGCGAAGGCGGCGCGTGGATTTCGCGGGCCTGATCGTCCTGGCGGGGTTCGGGTTTCTCGCCTTTCGTGCGGTCCGCGGGATTCTTCCCTTTGCCGTCGTGGCGGCGCCGGTTCTTGCGCAGACCTGGGGAGGCCTTGCGGCGGACCTTTCGCGGCGTGCCCGGAGGATTGCGGGCGTACCCTCGACGGAGTGGGCCGCCCTTCTCGTGGCCCTGGCGGCGGCATCCTGGGCCGGTTCGCGCACGCTGGACGGAACGCCGTTCCCGTTCGGCTTTGGAAAGGACGCGAAGCACTATCCGACCGCCGCCCTGGACTTCATTGAGACCCACCACCTGCAAGGCCCCGTCTTCAACACGGACCTCTGGGCGAGCGCTCTTCTGTGGCGATTCGGCCCGGAGCGAATGCCGGTCTTCGTAGACGCCCGCCTGGAAGCCTATCCGGAGTCGTTCTGGAAAGAGGGGTACTACCGCGTCTTGCAGGCGGTGCCCGGATGGCGCGAGGTGCTGGACCGTTACGAAGTGCAGTTCGCCATGATTCGCCGGAAAGGCGGGGAGACGGACGACCGGATCGGTGATGTCCTTCGCGAGGATCCGGCATGGGGACTGGCGTACTGGGATGACCACGCGGAGGTGTTTCTGCGTCGCGACACGCCGCACGCGGCGCATCGGGAGCTTCTCGCGTCCGGGGAACTCGTGGCGGTGGATCCGCGGCGACCCGGTTCGGTGATGTCGTTGCGAGGGGCGGATGCACGGGCCGCACGCGACGAAATGGCGCGTCTTTCGGCGATCAATGCCGGGGCGTTCCTCTCGCGCTGGGCAGGCGCGGCGGCGGCGCTCCGCGGCGGAGATGCGGACGGGGCGGTGCGCACGCTGGAGGATCTGTCGTCCATGCGGGAAGCGCGGGACAACGCGGCCTTCCTGCGAACACGGGCCGAAGCTGAACTCGTGGCCGGGCGGCGCGATGCATGGAGTGCTCTCTTGCGGGAAGCGGGAGGAGACCCGGCAGATCCCGCCGAGCTCTTTGATGCGGGGAGCCTTCTCTCCGGTGCCGGGGTCGTTGCGGAGGCGATCGCGCTCTATCGCGCGACGCTGGCGGTCAACCCTTCGCATACGGATGCCATGAACAACCTGGCGCTCCTCCTTGCGCAGCGGCCGGAGGGCGTGCCGGAATCGCTCGACCTCCTGACGGAGGCGGTGCGTCGCATGCCGGAGGATCCGTACTACCTCGCATCCCGCGGAGAGGTTCGGCTTGCGGCAGGGGATCACGACGGCGCGCGGGAGGATCTGCGGCGCGCCCTCCGGCTTCTGCCCGCGACGGATGCCGGTGCGCGTGCGCAGGTCGAGGGGTTGCTGGAGAGCGCAGAGGGGAAGTAGCCCGCGCGCCATCCACCGTCCGTGTCTTGCGAGTCCCGGGGGGCGGTGGTACGCTGCACCACCCACGCAACACTCGATGGAGTGCCCATGTCATCGAATCCCGTTCCGTCGCTGGACAAGGCCTACGACGCTTCCCGTGTGGAAGATGCCTGCTACACGCGCTGGGAGGAGTCCGGCGCCTTCGGTGCGGATGCATCTTCCACACGGCCCCCGTTTGTCATCATGATGCCGCCGCCCAATGTCACCGGTGTTCTTCACATGGGGCATGCGCTCAACAACACCATTCAGGACATTGTCATTCGGCACCGTCGTATGCTCGGGCACGAGGCACTCTGGCTTCCGGGCACGGATCACGCGGGGATTGCCACGCAGGCGGTCGTCGAGAAGACGATCTACCGGGAAACCGGTGTCACTCGCGAGGAGATGGGGCGCGACGCTTTCCTTGCGGAGATCTGGAAGTGGAAGGAGAAGCACGGGAACACCATTCTCCAGCAGCTTCGCCGACTGGGGTGCTCCTGCGACTGGTCCCGCACCAAGTTCACACTCGACGAGGACATGTCGCACGCGGTGCGCGAGACCTTCGTGCGTCTCTGGGAGAAGGGGCTCATCTACCGTGGCGCGCGGCTGGTCAACTGGGACTGCGTGCTCCAGACCGCCGTCAGCGATGACGAAATCCTCCATGTCCCGCGTGCGGGAAAGCTCTGGGATCTCCGGTACCCCGTCCAGGGGCGCGACGGAGAGTTCGTCACCGTGGCCACGACCCGCCCGGAGACGATGCTGGGGGACACCGGCGTGGCGGTGCATCCGGATGACGACCGCTACAGGGATCTCGTCGGGCAGACGCTCGTTCTGCCGCTTCTCGACCGGGAGATCCCCGTCATCGCGGACGAAAGCGTGGACCCCGCATTCGGGTCGGGTGCGGTCAAGGTCACGCCGGGGCACGACCCGGCGGATTACGATCGCGGAGCCCGCCACCGTTTGCCCATCATCAATATCCTGGAAGGCGACGGCACGATGGGCGAAGCCGCCGGACCGTATCGAGGCCTGTCCCGGGAGCAGGCGCGCGAAGCGGTCCTCGGCGATCTCGCGGCGGCGGGGCTTCTGGGGGAAGTCCGGGAGATCGAGCACAATGTCGCCACCAGCGACCGTTCCCGCACGGCCATCGAACCGCTCGTGAGCGAGCAGTGGTTCGTGCGGATGGAGGAACTGGCCCGGCCGGCCATCGCGGCGGTGAAGACGGGGCGGCTCCGGTTCAAGCCGGATCGTTGGAGCAGCGTCTATCTCGACTGGCTGGAGAATGTGCGCGACTGGTGCATCAGCCGCCAGCTGTGGTGGGGGCACCGAATCCCCGTCTGGTACGACGAAGACGGAGAGCCGGTCGCATCCGTGGACGAACTGGAGGTCGGGTCCCCGCATCCGCGCACCGGTAAGCCCATCGTCCGGCAGGATCCCGATGTGCTCGACACCTGGGCGTCGTCGTGGCTCTGGCCGTTCGCCACGCTGGGGTGGCCGGAGCGCACGGACGACCTGGCCCGGTTTTACCCCACGCACTTCCTGAGCACCGCCCGGGAGATCATCTACCTGTGGGTGGCGCGCATGGTGATGGCCGGGTACGAGCTTCTGGATCACCTGCCGGAGAAGGACCGCTGCCCCTTCGACCTCTGCTACATCAACCCGACCGTCCTCGACGGGCAGGGGCGGCGCATGTCGAAGAGCCTCGGCAACGGGATCGATCCCATCGAGATGATCGACCGATACGGCGCGGATGCGGTCCGGTATTCGCTGATGGTTCTCGGGCGGGAAGGGCAGGATGTCAAACTCTCGGAGAATCGCTTCGAACTGGGACAGCGGTTCGCGAACAAGATCTGGAATGCGTCGCGGTTCGTGATCCGGAATCTGGAAGGTAAGCGGGAGGCCGCACCCGGTACGGATCTGGAAGATGAGTGGATTCGCTCCCGGCTGGCGCGCGTGACGGAAGAAGTTTCGGCCGCCCTCACCGAGTATCGCTTCCATGACGCGTGTCAGGAACTCTATCGCTTCCTGTGGAACGACTACTGCGACTGGTACCTGGAGGTCGTGAAGGGGCGATTGGCGGGGGAGGCGGGCGAAGCGTCCGCGGCGCGCGCAAGGGGTACGCTCCTGGAAGCGCTTCGCACGGTTCTCGCACTCCTGCATCCGATCATGCCGTTCCTGACAGAGGAGATTCACCGCTTCCTCCCCGGGTCGAAGGGGCTTCTCATGCAGTCCGCATGGCCGACCGCGGACCCGGCTGCCCGGAACCTTGCGGCGGAGGGGGCCTTCGAGGCGATCCAGGATGTCGTGAGCGCGGTACGGAATCTCCGGAGCCGGATGAGCCTTCCGCCGAGCGCGGTCGTTTCGATTCTTGTGAAAACGGACGACGCGACGGTGGCCACGGCACTCTGTGAGTCGGAGCAGCGCATCATGGCTCTGGCCGGGGCAAAGGGCGTTCAGGCGGGCCCGGATGTGGAGAAGCCCGCCGGTTCCGCAAGCGCGCTCGCCGCGGGCGGAACGGTGTTCGTCCCGCTGGAGGGACTCATCGACCTGGATGTGGAACGCGCCCGGCTCGGCAAAGAGAGGGGGCGGCTGGAGAACCTGGTCCTGCAGACGGAGAGAAAGCTGGGCAACGAGCAGTTCGTCTCTCGCGCGAAGCCTGAGATCGTGGAGAGAGAACGCGAAAAGCTGGGGAGTCTGAAGGCGGATCTGGAACGCGTCGCCGGAGCGGTGGCGGACCTGGGGTAGCGCCCGTGTCATCGGGATCTGTCGACAGGCCCCCGGGGGGAGAGAAATGTCATGATCCGATCGGTGCTTCTCGTTCTGGTTCTGTCCGCCACGTTCATGGCGCCCCACGCCCGCGCCGAGGTTCGGGTTACCGTCTACAACAATGACCTTGCGCTGGTGAAGGAGTCGCGGAGCGTGCACCTTCCCTCGGGAGAAGGGGAGTTCTCGTTTGTGGATGTCGCCGCCCGCATCGACCCGACCTCCGTGCGCCTGGACGGCGGCGGCCTGACCATCCTGGAGCAGAACTTCCGCTACGACCTCGTGAGCCGGGAGAAGCTCCTGGCGCGCTATCTGGACCAGCCGATCACGGTGATGACCCGCCACGACCGTTTCCATGAAGGCGTGCTCAAGACAGCGAGCGGGTCGATCGTGCTGGAGACCGCCGACGGAGTGGTCGCCATCTCGTCGGACGAGGTGGCGGACATGACCTTCCCGGAGATTCCGGAGGGTCTCATCACGCGTCCCACGCTGGTCTGGCGCGTGGAGAACGACGGTCCGCGGAATGCCGAGATCGAGGTCGCGTACCTGACCTCGGGGATTTCATGGCACGCGGAGTATGTCGCGGCCGTGGACGCGAAGGACGAGAAGATGGAGCTGACCGCCTGGGTGAGTGTTGAGAACCGCTCCGGGGCGGCCTATGCGGACGCGAAGGTGAAGGTCGTTGCGGGAGAAGTGAACCGGGTGCGCGATGCGACCGGGCCTCCTGCCGCGCAGCCGATGCTGAGGCTCATGGGCAAGGCCGCGGACTTCGAAGAGCGGTCCTTCTTCGAGTACCACATCTACGAACTCGGGCGGGCCACCACCCTTGCGGACCGTGAAGTGAAGCAGATCGAACTGCTCGGCGGGCGCGAGGTGTCCGTCCGGAAGAAGTATGTCTATGAGCCGCGCCGTTCGGGTGACGGCATTCAGGTGCGACTGGAGTTCGAGAACACTCTGGACAACGGTCTGGGGATTCCGCTCCCCGGCGGGAAGTTCCGCATCTACCGGGAAGACTCGGACGGGCAGCTGGAGTTCGTGGGAGAGGATCGGTTGGACCACACCCCCCGCGACGAGGAGATCTCGGTGGTGGTGGGGGACGCCTTCGATCTGGTGGGCGAGAGAAAGGAACTGGAGTCGAAGCAAATCAGCAATCGCATTCGTGAGACCCGGGTGGAGATCAAGCTCCGCAACCGGAAGAAGAAGGAAGAAGGGGCGGTCACCATTCTCGTCAAGGAACATCCCGGCGGAGACTGGACGGTGCTGGAGTCGAGCCACCATCCGGACCGGGAGGATTCCCGAACGATGGTATTCGAGGTCCCCGTGGACGCGGGCGGAGAGACCGTCATCACTTATCGGGTACGAAGCAGGTACTAGGGCTTATGGAAGAACTGGGGCGGTTTCTGGCTGAGGGTCGGCAGGCGGCGGGCTTGTCGCTGGAGGAGCTGGAGGAGCGCACGCGGATTCGTCTGCCGAATCTCGTGGCGCTGGAAGCCGGAGATCACGACCCCCTGCCGTCGGTCCCTTATGTGCGCGGCTTCGTGCGGCTCGTCTGCCGTGAGCTGGGCCTCTCGGAAGAGGACGGCGTCGGGATGTACGAGCGCCTGCTCTCGCCGGAAGGCGGGACGGGTGAAACCACCTGGGCCGAGGAGCGATCCGCACCGGTGCCGGGCATTCTGGAGCGTGCGCTGCAGGACCCGGACCGAATCCTGGGGACGCTTCGCGTGGTCGGCCGCTGGGGCGTCCGCCTGGGCGCGGTCGCTCTGGCCGTGGCCGTGGTGGCGACGGGAGTGCGCTGGCTTTCCGGGGGTAGCGCGGAGGACGCGCCACTCGCGGTAGAGGAGCGATCGCAGGCGGAAGTCGGTGCCCCGACCGACCGGGAGACGGTTCCGCGGGAAGTGGAAGAACCGATCGTGGCCAATGAGCGCGCAGTCGCTATCGAGCACACGCCTGTGGCCGAACCGACCCATGCGGAGGCCGAACCGACACCGCCCTCGCCCTCGGCCGAGGCACCCTCCGGCCGGGTTCGACTTGCGATCCATGCCGTCCGCGCCGTCGAGGTCTCCGTTCTTCTCGATGGCGCCGGTTATCTGCGCAGGCAGTCGCTCCGGGCGGGAGAGTCGGGCCACTGGACGGCCGACAGCCTCTTCCTGGTGAGCGTGGCGGACGGCGGCGCCGTTCGTCTGGAAGTGAATGGAAGAGACCTGGGGCCGGCCGGCCCGGATGGCCGACCCCTGGAAAGCGTGGCCGTTCGGGCCGCGCAGTAGCCCCGGTCAGGCCGCGGACAGCTCCCGGATTCTCTCGCGGAGTTCCGCATCGGTGGAGATCTTTCGCACCCCGAGCAGACGCCCCAGCAGCATGGAAGTGGCCCCCGCCAGGAAACTGAGGAGCGCACCCATCTTCACCTTGTCCTTGACGAGGCTCTTCTGCGCAACCGACAGATCCTCGTAGGAGGCGCCGGGCGGAGGGGGCGGGACCACCGGCTCCTGATGCGTGCTCGGACCCGGTGCGCGGTGCGCGGGCGCGTCGTGAACTTCCGCCGCGTGCCCGGCACCTTCCGCATGGGCGTCCGCTCCGGCGGCCTTCGGGAAGGCGACATCGGTGACGAAGAGCGCCACGGTAAACCCGATGGCGGCAACATTGCCCATGACGAAGCACTCGCGCATGGTCATCCCGGCCGGGAGGCTCAGCCGCGCAAGGCGGCCGACCACGGTGAACAGGAAGATGCCGATGGTCTTCCCGATGAAGATGGCCGCCAGCGTGATCCATGTCTCCAGCCCGAATGCGGAGAAGGGAACGCCCGCGTTGACGAGGCCGAAGGTGAGCAGCCCCACATCCACATACGGCTTGAAGGTGTGCTCGAAGGAGTTCAGCGCATCCGTCGGGTGTGCCGCGTGCCCGGGGGAGGCCTCCTCCGGCATGTCCTCTTCTTCGAAGAGACCGACATCCCGCTTCTCAGAGGGCATGAGCGGAATGATGGGAACCAGCGCGAGAGCCGCATGGACTCCGGTGAACAGGAGCCCGAACCAGGAAAGCGTTCCACCGATCAGGAGATACGGCCAGAAGCTCTTCACGCCAACCCACCAGCGGAGAACACCGCAGAACATCATTCCCGCCGCCACGAGCGTCATCCACTCCATCTGGATTGTGGAGCTGTAGAAGATGGCGATGATGACCATGCCGATGAGATCGTCGAGGACAGCAAGCGCCAGCAGGAACTTGGTGGCGGGATGCTTGTAACCGAAAATCAGCCCGGCGAAGAGCCACGAGTACGCGATATCGGTGGCGGTCGGGACCGCCCATCCACGAAGCAGGTAGGGCGCTGCAGCCAGGCAGGCCGCCACGAACACCAGCACCGGACCGGCCACACCGCCAATCGTGCTGATCATCGGCAGGCTGGCCTTCTTCGGGCTGGAGAGGGGGCCGCCGGGCAGGAAGGCCTCGACGACTTCCTTGGTGGCGATCCCGAAGAAGAACGCCATGAAGATGTCGTTCACGGCAAAGTGAAAGGTGAAGCCGTGGTGCCCGATCTCCCGGCCGAACAGCATGGGGTGTCCCCATACCCGATGCAGGAATGTCTGATACGAAGTCAGGTCCAGATTGGCCCAGGCGATGGCGGCGACGGATCCAGCGATTAGAAACGCCGAATACTCCCGGAGAATCGAAAAGGGGCGGTTCAATGCGGCGACGGCGTTCACGACTCCTCCAGCTGAAGTGGGACTGCGGACCGTGGGGCGGTCCGGAACCGGGTCAATCTACGCTCTGATGTCCGTCGCGCCAAGTGGACGGTTGCGTGGCGTTGCGGGATGAGTGCCCTCATCCGGCCAGCGTCGCCACCATGACGGCCTTGATCGTGTGCATACGGTTCTCCGCCTGATCGAAGACGCGTGATCGATCGCCCTCGAAAACACCGTCCGTGGCTTCCTGAATGCCCGGGAACGCCGACGCGAGTTCCGTGGCGGTGTCGTGAAAGCAGGGGAGGCAGTGCAGGAAGATGGCGTTCGCGTTTCCGGTCGCTTCGAACATCTCTTCCGTGATGCGATAGTCGCCCAGGAGGTGGATCCGCTCCTCGATGCGGTCTTCTTCGCCCATGGAGGCCCAGACATCCGTGTACAGCACATCCGCTCCCTCCACGGCTTCGTCGACGGAGTCGGTCAGCGTGATTCTCCCGCCCGTCTCGGACGCATCCGCACGACACCGGGCCACCAGGTCTTCCTCCGGTCTCAGTGACTCCGGCGATCCGATCCGGAAGTCCATGCCCGTGCGTGCCGCTCCGGCCATGAGCGAGTTTGCCATGTTGTTCCGCCCGTCGCCCAGATATGCGAAGCGGATTCCGTCGAGGCGCCCGTCGAAGTTCTCGCGCACGGTCAGGAAGTCCGCGAGGATCTGCGTCGGATGGAAACGGTCGGTCAGGCCGTTCCATACCGGCACGCCAGCCCACCGCGCCAGCTCCTCCACCGTCTCGTGCCGGAAACCGCGGAACTGGATCCCGTCGAACATTCTGCCCAGCACGCGTGCCGTGTCCTTGACGCTCTCCTTCTTGCCGATCTGGATGTCGCCCCGGCCGAGGTACTCCGGGTGCGCACCTTCGTCCGCCGCCGCGACCGTGAAGGCGCAGCGCGTTCTCGTGGACGGCTTTTCAAAGAGCAGCGCGATGTTCATTCCGTCCAGCCGCCGCGGCCGTTTCCGGGCGGCTTTCTCTGCCTTCAGCGATGCGGAGAGATCCAGCAGGTGCGCGATCTCCCCGGGCGTGTAATCGAGCAGCGTGAGAAAGTGGCGTCCTCGGAGAGATGGGGTCATCGGCGGTTCCTTCTCCGGGCCGGGCGTCGGCCCTCTTGAATCAACGGTTCCAGTCCACTTCATCGCGGAGGAGAGGCTGCGTCATGCAGCGGCTTCCCCCGCGCCCACGGCACAGTTCGGACGCGTCCAGCTCCAGCACCTCGACGCCGGCGTCGCGAAGTCGGCGGTTTGTCTCGCGGTTGCGAGCGTAGCTGACCACCACCCCCGGTTCCAGCGCGAGTGTATTGTGCCCATCGTCCCACTGTTCGCGGATGTGGTCGATGCCATCCTTCCCCGAGGTGATGAACTGCGTGTCGTCGCGCGGGAGGCACGCGGCGATCGCCTTCTCCAGCCCGTCGGTTCGCAGCACGGAGAGCTTGCCCCCGCGCCCGGGACGAAGCAGGTACACTTCCAGCCCGTCGAGGATGCCGGGATAGAAGTTGAACCGGTTCACATCCACCATCGTGAGCACGGTGTCGAGATGCATGACAGCCCGCTCGCGTCGGAAGTGCGCGACGATCATGTTGCGCACGGGACTTCCGTCGAAGAGCCGGTGCGCGAGAATCTCCACCGCCGCGGGCGCGGTTCGTTCGCCGCAGCCTATGAGTACCGTCTCTTCGTCCAGCACCAGGATATCGCCGCCTTCGACCGTCGCGGGGAAACGGTCCGCGGCCTCGTCTCCGTACCATGTCGGGAAGTCGAGATCGGCGAAGAGCGGGTGATGCCGGTAGATGGCGCGGACGAGCACCGACTCCGACGCTCGCGCGGGCGACGCGAGGACATTGAGCGAGAGGCCGTCCCCGATCCAGGACGCATTGTCGCGCATGAAGAAGAGGTTCGGAAGCGGCGGCAGCACCCAGTCGTAGCGGTCGGAGATGAGATCGGCGAAGAGCGGGTCGATGCCGCGCGCCTTGAGGTCTTCGCGGAGGAGCCCGCCCAGGAGCACATCCACGAGATCCGCCGGAGAGGATTCACGCAGGTGCCGTCGGAGGTAGCGCGACAGCCGTGGGCCGCAGACGACCGGGGGGACAAGTCGGTTCACGACCTCGCGGCGCAGGCCTTCGTCTTCCAGCACTTCCTCCAGGAGTGTCCGCAGGTGGAGCACCTCCGCGCCGCGCGAGCGCAGGAGTTCCACGAATCGGTCGTGTTCGTCACGGGCGCGTTCCACCCAGAGGATGTCTTCGAACAGGAAAGACTCGCGATTCCGGGGGGTGAGCCGTGCCAGTTCGATTCCGGGCTTATGGACGAGCACCTTCCGGAGGCGGCCGATTTCGGACCCGACACGCGGAGCGGACATGGGCAACCTCTCTCTATCATGGGGGCCAATCGATGGACGGTCCCATACGGAGCAGTCAAAGTCCAGCGGCGAGGAAGAGAGGCTGCGGCGCGGTTTGCCTCGCGCGGGTTGGGGGCGTGGGGTACTCTCGCCGCACAAGTGGCCGTTCCCCGGCCTCCGAATGGATGAACAGCACAGGAGATAGCAGGTCATGGCGGATTCGACCCCTGTGAGTCTCGACGATCTGATCGCTCTCGACGAGACCCTGACCGACGAGGAAAAGCTCGTCCAGAAGACCGTTCGCCGGTTCGTCCGCGATCGGTACCTGCCCGGCGCGGAGGAGTGGTTCGAAGAGGGGGTCTTCCCGCGGGATCTCATCCCGGAAATCGCCGGACTCGGCATTCTCGGCATGACCATCGACGGATACGACTGTGCCGGCATGGGCGACATGGCCTACGGGCTTGCGCTCATGGAACTGGAGGCCGCGGATTCCGGGCTTCGGAGCTTCGTGTCCGTGCAGGGATCTTTGTGCATGTACCCCATTCACCGATACGGATCAGAGGAGCAGAAGGACCGCTGGCTCCCTCTGATGGCGCGGGGAGATGTGGTCGGCTGCTTCGGGCTGACGGAACCGGACGCCGGGTCGGATCCGGGTGCCATGCGGACGCACGCTGTTCGCGATGGAGACTCGTGGGTGCTCAACGGTGCGAAGATGTGGATCACCAGCGCGCCGTCGGCGGATCTCGCCGTCGTCTGGGCCACGACGGAAGTCGGGAATGCCGCGTCGATCCGGGCGTTTCTGGTGGAGCGCGGCACGCCCGGATTCGAGACGCCGACGATGGGCCGGAAGATGTCGCTGCGTGCGTCCGACACCGGGGAGATCGTGCTGGCGGACTGCCGCATTCCGGCCACGAACATGCTGCCCGGCGCGAAGGGGCTGGGCGCACCGCTGTCCTGCCTGAACCAGGCGCGATTCGGGATTGCCTTTGGCGTGGTGGGCGCGGCGCGTGCGTGCTACGAGGCTGCCACTTCCTATGCGGCGGAGCGGATTGCGTTCGGTGTTCCCATCGCCGCGAAGCAACTCATGCAACACCGCCTGGTGGAGATGGCGCAGGGGATCTCGCGGGGGCTGCTCATGGTGGCGCACTTCTCCCGGATGAAGGAGAAGGGGCTCCTGACCCCGTGGCAGGTGAGTCTTTGCAAGCGGAACAATGTGGAGATGGCGCTGGAAGTCGCCCGATCGGCCCGCGCGGTGCTGGGCGCGAACGGGATCAGCCTGGAGTACCCCGTCATCCGGCATATGCTGAATCTGGAATCCGTGTACACCTACGAGGGCACGCACGAAGTTCATACGCTGATTCTGGGGCGTGCGCTGACGGGGGAGAGCGGGTTCTAGAGCCGCCCCACGCTCACGCCATCGAGCGCGGCGGCGAGTTCGCGCGAGGGCGGGCCGCTGCCCGGGGACTTGACCCACACGATCGAAAGCCTCGGCCGCGCCGCCACTTCGTGCTGTCCGGCAAGGTAGCGCTCTGCCGAACGCGGATCGAACCGCACTCCCGGGTCTTCCAGACTGATCCCGTTCAGCGCGGGGTCGCGCAGTGCCCCCCCGCTGTTGCCGATGATCAGCGCGTCATCGCCCAGCTCCTCGCGGAGCCGCTGCGTGAAGTGCGGTCGCCACCTTTCGTAGGAAGCGTCCACCTCCTCCAGCGTGTCGGCGCGACCGTCCGCATCGAAGTCGAAGCCGCCCGCGCGCCGGGCCAGCATCTGCCGCCGGTGTTCGGGAAACACCCGCGTGCACTGGTCGACATAAAGCCCGTCCCAGCCCGCGCGCATGGTGACCCCGGCGAGGAACGACGCGAGAAGTTCCGCCGAGTGCCGATGCATCACGAAGCCCGGCTGGCCCCGCTCCGGGTGAACCACAGGGTCGGGGTCGTACAGGCGAATGACTTCCCCGCTGGACGCGTCGCGGACACAGAAGGAACTGTCGAACACCGCCGTGAGGGCGCGATAGTACGAACTTTCGTACATCCCGATGGGGACATCCTGGGCGTTCGTGTAGGCCAGGAATACCGCCTCCGGGCGCGTTCGCCGAAGCCGGGAGAGATCCTGTGCCGTGAAGGACGGATTGCACACGAAGACCGAGTACTGTTCGTGGCTCTCCGGCCATGCCGGGGACCGGAACTCCGCCCGCTGGAGAATGAAGTACGCCTCGCCGAACCCCGCGCTTCTCTCGGGCGTCGCGACCACTTCCTGAACGCCGCTGTTCACGGCATGATCAGCAGCCTGTTCGCCGTGCGCCGCGGGAGGCGAGTGCGCAAGGATGAGGATTCCCCCGATCACCGCGCACTTCCACAAGGATTGATCGGTCATCGCAAAGCTCCCCCGGGGTGCGGCCGTGCGAAGCGGCGCGGCGCGCGTTCCCTCGGGGGAGGCTATGCAACCGATGTGCCAGCGAACGGGGCGCGGCAGAAATCCACCACGCCCGTGCGACAGCGCTACAGCCCGTACAGGTCCCCGAACTTCGCGTTCGCGTAATCCACGAACGGTTTTGTGGAGAGCGGGCTGCCCGTGGCGCGCTGGATCAGTTCCGCCGCGCTGTAGGTCTTGCCAGGGGCGTGGATACTCGTTCGCAGCCAATCGCGGAGCGGCAGGAGCTTGCCGTTCTCCACGCGCCGGTCCAGCCCGCGAATGCTCTTGCGCGCCTTGTTGTAAAGCTGGCACGCGTAGAGATTCCCCAGCGAATAGGTGGGGAAGTACCCCATGAGCCCCATCGCCCAGTGAATGTCCTGCAGGACTCCTTCCGATGCGTTGCGCGGAACGATTCCCAGGAGTTCTTTCATCTTCCGGTTCCACGCCTCGGGGAGGTTTTCGGGCTGGAGCTCCCCGGAGAACAGTTCCTTCTCCAGTTCGTAGCGCAGAATGATGTGCAGGTTGTAGGTCACTTCGTCCGCTTCCACGCGGATCATCGACGGGCGAACATCGTTGATGGCAAACACGAAGTCATCCAGACGAACGCCCCGAAGCGCCTCCGGGAACACGCGCCTCGCGCGGGGGAGGCAGTGCTTCCAGAACGGGCGGCTCCGGCCGACGAGATTCTCCCACAGTCGCGACTGCGACTCATGGATGCCGAGCGAGATGGAGTCGCCGAGCGGCGTCCGGGCGAGTTCACGACCGATTCCCTGCTCGTAGAGGCCGTGTCCCGCTTCGTGGATCACACCGAAAAGAGAGGGCTTGAGGTCGCGTTCGTCCACACGCGTCGTCAGGCGAACATCCGACATGTGGAACGAAGTGCAGAACGGATGCGTCGAGAGGTCCAGCCGCCCTTCGGTGAAGTCAAAACCCATCGTCTCGGCGACCATGCGCCCCAGGCGCAGCTGTCCCTCCTTCGGGAACTTCCGGCGGAGGAGCTTCCGGTCCGGGCGTCTCTTCGACCGGCGAATGCGCCCGAGAAGATCCACGGTGGCCTCCTTCAACTCCCCGAGAAGCGGATCCAGCTGCTTCACCGTGGCACCGGGTTCAAAGTCCTCGAGAAGCGCGTCGTAGGGCGTGTCCTGGTACCCGACCGCCTCGGCAAGGCGCCGCTTCAGCCGCACCAGAGTCGACAGATTCTCCGCGAAGTCCGACCACTGGCCCTCCTCGCGGGCGGTCTTCCATGCGGCCAGGCCGCGGCTCTCCGCCAGCGCGAGCTCCATCACGAGCTCCCGGGGTACGCGACGCGCGCGGTCGTGGGTCCTTTTCGCTTCGCGGACCATCGCCTGTTCGCGGCCTTTGAGCGAACCGTCGCGTTCGGCTGCCGTCAGGGCCTTTCGGAACGCGGGGGCCGTCAGCTTCTCGTGGGAGAGTCCGGCGAGGGTGGCCAGGTGCTGCGAGCGAGCCTCGCCGGCTCCGGTCGGGAGGTGCGTCTCCTGATCCCACTCCAGCACCATGGATGCGTGCTGGATGTCCTCGTACTCCCCCCAACGATCAAGGAGTGCTTCCATGGGGGTCTGCTTTGTCATTTGAGTTCTCCTCTCAGCGGATAATCCGCGTGATGGCGCCGAGCGCCAGAGTCAGATGAAACAGGAGCGCGAGCGCGGTCACGGCGACCATCGCCAGCGCAGTGAACTGAGTGCCGCGCCCCTCGGGTCGGCCGAGGCGGGACCGGAAGAGCGTGGCGGAAACCCACCCGCCTGCGAAGCCACCGAGGTGGGCGAGGTTGTCGATCCCGGGGAACAGGAGCCCCATGACTCCCAGGATCAGCGCCCACTTCCAGAGTTGGCGCGTGAGCAGCGTGGCTCCGATGGCGCGGCCGTAGACAATCAGCGCGGCCATGAGCCCGAAGATGGACCCGGACGCGCCGAGCGACCCCGGGCTGCCCGGAGACAGGTTCGACAGGAGAAACCCGAGCGCCCCGGCGACGGTCCAGATGATGAAGAACCGTGCGGGACCGAAGGCTCGCCCCACCTCCGGCGCGAGGTTGCGTATCCACATCACATTGAACAGGATGTGGAGCAGCCCGCCGTGGAGGTAGATGGCGGTGAGAAGCGTCCACCACTGGCCGTGATGGAGCGATGCGGGGGATGTGGCTCCCAGGAGCCCGAGGGCGCGGGGCGCGGGGGAGAGGATATGCAGGAGCCCGAATGATGAACTGAGCGCCGAGCGCGGGTCGAGCAGGAGCGCGATCACAAACCACGCAATACAGACTTGCGGGATGGCTGTCACCGGGTTCAGAAACCCACCGAAGACGCGCTGGAGAACCGGTCCGAAGCCCCACAGGCCCGGTCGGGTGGCGCTGCAGTAGGGGCACCGGTCCGCGGAGACCGAGACCAGCTTTCCGCACCGGGGGCAGAGCATGGAACCCTGATTCCGTCGCACTCCGAGTCTCCCGGGATCAGAAGGGACAATTTCGGACGAATGGACCGGACAGAGTACCAGCGACCCGGCTTTGACTCCACCCTCCACGCGCCTTGCCCGGATCGGCGGGCGGGTCTATGCTCCCGCGGGTTCACTCCGGCCCGGTTCGCCTTCCCTCAACCCGCCCTCACCGAAGGAGCCTCATGCGCCGCGAATCCAGGGAGTTCCTCGTCCGCCTTCTGGATGTTCCCGCCCCGACCGGGTTCGAGATGCCCGCGCAACGCATCTGGCGGGAAGCGGTGGAGCCGCACGCCGGTCGCGTGGAAGTGGATGTTTACGGAAACCACACGGCGGTGCTGGATGGTACCGACGAGATCTCCGTCATGGTGGCAGGACACGCGGACGAGGTGGGGCTGATCATTCGGCGAATCGACCCTTCGGGAATGCTCCGGTTCGGGAGAATCGGCGGCCTCGACACGGCGGTGCTTCCCGGGACGCGCGTTCGGGTTCTCGTGGGCGGGAAGGAGATCCCCGGAGTCATCGGCCGCCCGGCCATCCACCTGATCAAGCCGGAGGATCGTCGAAAAGCGGTGAAGCCGGAAGATCTGTGCATCGACATCGGCGCGAGGGACGGGAAGGCGGCGGGGCGGCTTGTCTCGGTCGGGGATCCGGTGATTTTCGGTGAGGACTTTCAGGATCTGGCCGGGGGCTTTGCTTCACACCGCGCGTTCGACAATCGGATGGGGTGTTTTGTTGTCGCGGAAATGGTGCGCCTGTTGTCGCGCCGTCGGCACCGGGCCACGGTCTACGCCGTATCCACCGTGCAGGAGGAGACCGGCGTCTGGGGTGCGGGGCTGGTTGCGGAGCGGTATCGACCGTCGCTGGGGATTGCCGTGGATGTGACCCACGACACCACGACCCCGGGGATCCCGAGCGCGTCGCACGCGGACACCGCCTGCGGGAAGGGTCCGGTGCTCTGCCGGGGAGTGCGTTCGAGTCGCGTCGTGACGGGGCTCCTGGAGAAGACTGCGCGGGCCGCGAAGATCCCGTTCCAGATCGAAGTCGACGAAGGCGCCACCGGTACGGATGCCGATGCCATGTCGTGGCGCGGGACCGGCGTGCCGGTGAACACGGTCTCGGTGGCGTGTCGGTACATGCACACGCCCGCGGAAGTGATCCATCTGGACGATCTCTCTCGAACGGCGTCGCTGTTGGCGAAGTTCGTGTCGGGGTTGTCCGACCGGACGGATCTCGTTCCGAGGTAGCGTCAGTCCGCGTCAGTCGCCCAGTTCGCCCGGCATCTCCGCCAGAACATAGGCCATGACCGCCATGGCGGCGGTGTTCCTTCGCAGCGCGTCGGGATCCACCTTGTCCACGGTGTCAGCGCTGCTGTGGTGGATGTCCCAGTAGAGGTCCATCGGCGTCTGGAGCGCGAGTCCCGGGACCCCGTCTTCCATGAGCGGGGAGATGTCGGCTCCTCCTCCTCCGGGCGCCATGTCGCGCGCGCCCGACTCCGCGAACAGGGGAGCCAGCTCCTTCAGAACCCGCAAGGCGCGGTCCTGACGCTCTGTGTCCACATCGCGCCCCCCCGGCTTCCAGACGGTCACCCCGAAGCCCGACGGCGCTTCCACGCCCCCGTCCGACTCGATGGCGGCCACATGGCGCTCCGCCGCCGTGCCCGGGTTCTTGCGATAGGCGCGCCCGCCCGCGCCGCCGCTTTCCTCTTCCGTCCAGAGGACCACTCGCACCGTGCGCCGGGGACGCAGCCCCAGCTCGTGCAGGATCCGAACCGCCTCCATCGAGATGACGCATCCGCCCCCGTCATCGTGCGCCCCCTGCCCGACATCCCACGAATCCAGGTGCCCGCCGATGACGACGATCTCCTCCGGGAGTTCCCGGCCGGTGATCTCGGCCAGCACATTGGCCGACTCCACATCGGAGAAGTGGCGCGCTCCCATCTCCAGACGGACCACGACGCGTTCGCCCGATTCCGCAAGGCGGGCGAGCATGGCGGCATCCTCAACCGAAAGCGCAGCGGCGGGGATGGCACGCGCGCCGTCCTCCCACGGTGCCTGCACGCCGGTGTGCGGGTTTTGCAGGCTTCGGCGGCCGACCGTGCGCACGAGCGACGCCACCGCGCCGCGCTTCGCGGCTTCTTCCGCACCGCTCCATCGATAGGCGACCGTGGCGGAGTAGGTCGTGAAGGGCGCATTCCACAGCACGATGCGGCCTTCCACGGCGTCATCGGGGAGGGCGTGGAAGGTGTCGAAGTCCGGCACGACGACCACCTCCGCCGTGACCCCTCCGGGCGGCGTTCCGACGCTTCGCCCCAGCCCGAGCATGGCCAGTTCCATGCGCCTCGGCTGCAGGAGGACGGCGCGTTCTTCGCCGCGCTCCCAGTGCCCCACGGTGACTCGCTGGCGTCGGACATTTTCCAGACCGTCGAGTGCCATGGCTTCCAGCGCCCAGTCGATGGCGCGGTCGAGCGCGGGAGACCCCACGATTCGATGGCCGATCCGGTCGCACAGATGTGTGAGCTTCCGCCACGCGCCGTCGGACGCGAGCGCGGCGGCCGTGATTCGCTCCGCTTCGTCCCGGTAATCGTCGGAGGGAGTCGCGCCGGCCGATGCATCCCCGGGCGTGAGCGCAAGGGAAAGTGCGAGCACGGCCATTCCCCTCAAGAAGCGTCCTCCGCGCTTCTCCCGGACCGGCTCGGCCCGGCCTTTTCCAGCGAGTCGAGGACGATTCCGCGCGTGATGACCTCCGGGAGTACGATCACATCCTCCGGTCGTCCGGCGGGATACACGGCATAGAAGGGGACGCCGCTGCGATTGTGCCGGCGGAGTACTTCCGAGATGACGGGATCCTTGCGCGTCCAGTCTCCCTTCAGCGTGACGATGTTGTACTCGTGCAGCTTCGCCTCCACATCAGCGTCCGCGAGCACGGTCTTCTCGTTCACCTTGCAGGTGAGGCACCAGTCCGCCGTGAAGTCAATCAGCACGGTGCGACCGTCCGCCATGGCGCGGTCCAGTGCTTCATGGGAGAACGGTTCCCACGCGATGCCCCCCTTGGTCACCTCCACGCCACCGGTATGCGCGCCGTCTTCCGGCTCCATCGTGCCGGAGAGGAGCCCGGAGTATCCCCATGCGAGCAGCATGGCAGACACCCCCCAGACGATCAGTCGTCTTTGCGTGGAGGACGCCAGCCCGAGAAAGCGGCCGTGCAGCCACGCGATGAACCCCAGCAACACCAGGAACGCGAGGAACCATGTCATGCCCGACGGACCGGTCAGCGCACCGTAGACCGAGAGCAGCCAGACCATGGTCGCCAGCAGGATGAACCCCATGAACTGCTTGAAGGTCTCCATCCAGGTGCCCGGCCGGGGAAGGAATCGGAGCCAGGCGGGGTGGCTGCTGAGGAGCACATAGGGAAACGCGAGGCCCGCCCCGATGACGAGAAAGACCAGAAGGATCACGCCCGGCGGCTGGGAGAAGGCGAACGCGAGTGCGGTTCCCAGCATGGGGGCGGTGCATGGCGTCGCGAGGATCGTCGCGAGAACGCCGTTGAAGAACGCGTCCGCATAGGCGCCCCGTTCCCGGCCTCCACCAAACGATACGGGCAGGACGATCTCGAATACTCCGAACAGGCTCAGCGCGAAGAGGAAGATGACAGCGGTCATCACCGCGACGAAGACCGGGTTCTGGAACTGGAATCCCCATCCGACCTGCTCGCCCGCCGCCTGCATGGCGACGACCGCCATCGCGAACACAAAGAACGAAACCAGAATCCCCGCGGCGAACATGAGTCCCAGTCGGAAGACCTTGCGCGGGTCTTCTCCCGCGTGCGAGACGAAGCTCAGGATCTTCAGCGACACGACGGGCAGCACACACGGCATGACATTGAGGATGATGCCCCCGAGAAACGCCAACAGGAGGATGCGAAGGAGGCTCTGTCCGGATGCGGCCCGCGTTTCTCCGAGCAGGTTCCCGCCTCCCGAGAAGACGGCCGCGGGAGTGGGGGAGGGAGTGTGCGCCGAAGCGGCAATCCGCACCGGAAGCGCGATGTCGAGGAGGAGCGGCTCCGCGTCCGTGGGAATGCGGAGGGTGCCCGTCAGGATGAGAGTGCTTCCCGATTCCGCGGACAGGTCCACTTCCACGGGGATGACCACGCCCAGATTCTCACCGTCCCAGCGGATCAACGCGTCTCGGAACCAGAGTTCATCGCTCGGGCCGGGGAAGAATTCGACCTCGTCGGAAGCCACGGACACGAGGCCGCTGAGGACTGCCGCGACGCGCACGCTGTCGCCGGGGACGACGGCGTCGACGCTCTGGAAGGGGCGCACGGTGAGTCCCGGGAGGGAGGCCTCGGAGAGCGGAACCCGTGCGATTCCTTCGCGGAACGCATCCGCAATGCGTCCTGTTGCGGGGCGGGCCGTCTCTTCCACCGGAAGCCGCAGCACAAGCAGCGCGCTTCCGGGTGTGCAGAGGTCCCGACACTGGAGCCAGTCCGTGTCTGCGCGAAGGACGATCTCTCCCGACTCGCTCGACAGTTCCTCCGGCGGGGTGACCTCGGCCAGAAGAAGGGCTTTCTTCTCATATCCGAAGGAGACGATCTCTCCTTCGTCCTCATAGCGGTGGGGAACGGGCCAGCGGAGTTCGCTGACCGTGAATCCCTCAGGGAGCGTCCACTCCACCGAGGTGGCGTACCCGGCATCGCCGCCGTTCTTCCAGTATGTGTGCCACCCGGGGCCCATCGTCAGTTCGATGCCCACCAGAAACGGTGTTCCGGGAGCGATGGCCGCCGCATTCGAGATGAGTCGGGCGGAGACGCTGACCTCCCGCACGGGAGGCGGGGCCGGTGTGGCCGGGGTCGGCAGGAACGCGAGGATTGCCGCGGCGAAGAGAGACGCTCTCGTCATGGAACCTCCGGCAGGGGATGCGGGACGCACGCCCGCTCAGAAAAGCGTGTAAATGAACGGTGCGACGGAACTCGATGTGAACAGGATCAGCCCCCCCAGAAGAAGGAGCAAACCAACGATGGGTGCCAGCCAGAGCTTCTTCCTGACGCGGAGGAACTCCCAGAACTCTCGGAGAATGGAGATTCGTTTCATCCTGTGGTGCTCCCGTGCGGTAGCCGCCCAAGTCGGGGTCAGTATTGTCTGTCCATGCTCTTCGGGTCAAACGGCGTGTCGTCCCTGGCGATCCACCCGGATCCGTCCGGGGGCGTTTCCGGCGACCGCTTTCGCCGCACGAACCCGACGGGAGTGATCACCAGATAGTAGGCCCCGGCCAGCAGGATCCATGTGATCGCCCGCGCGATCCCCCGGGCCGCGGGCATCCAGACCCGATGCAGCGGGAAGAGCACACGCGGTTCGATCACTGCCGCAAGGACCAGCACCGGCCCCGCGACGGCAAACCACAGGGCCGCGTCGCCGTGCCCCTTCCATCGGAACAAGCCGCCCCACAGGAGACACACAACCCCCAGCGACAGGCCGAAGTTCCGCAGTTCCCGCTTTCGGGCGTTCTTCGATTCCACGGGTCTCTCCCCGATTCGACCGGATCAGTCCGGCGCGAACTCTCTCTTGCCCGTTCCGGCCAGAGCCTCGGCGGGCTGTTCTTCCTTCAGCAGAAGGAACGGTCCGATCATGAGCGCATCCATCTCCGTTCCGAAGAAGCAGTCGAGCGCGTTCTCCGGGGTGCAGACGATGGGCTCTCCGCGCACATTGAACGATGTGTTGATGACCAGCGGGCACCCCGTCCGCTCCCGGAAGCGTTCAATCATCCGGTGATAGAGCGGATTCGTCTCCCGGTGGACGGTCTGGACTCTTGCGGAGTAGTCCACATGAGTGATGGCGGGGACATCGCTCTTCGGAACATGGAGAAGGTCCAGCCCCTCCAGCTTCTCCTGACCATCCTCGAACGCCGCGCGTCTTTCCTCCAGAACCTGAGTCACCAGCAGCATGTACGGTGACGCGAAGTCATCCTGAAAGACGCGCCCGGAGTGTTCCGCCAGCACGCTCGGCGCGAAGGGCCGGAAGGACTCGCGGTACTTGATCGAGAGATTCATCCGCTTCTGCATCCCGCGGTCCCGGGGATCACCGAGAATGGACCGGGCGCCCAGCGCTCGCGGGCCGAACTCCATGCGTCCCTGAAACCACCCGACGATCTTCCCGCTCTCGAGAAGGCGGGCCGTCTGCCCGGCGATCTGTTCGTCGCCGTCCATGGTTCGGAATGCCGCTCCGCGCCCGGTGAGTTGGCGCTCGATCTCTTCCGGCGCAAACTCCGGCCCGAGGTAGCTGCCCTGTTGCGAATCCGACCCGTTCGGCGCCGGTGTCCGCGGGTTCCCGAAGCGCCGGTGCCACACATCCAGCGCGACACCGAGCGCGCCTCCGGCATCTCCGGCGGCGGGCTGGATCCACAGGTTCGTGAACGGGCTCTCGCGGAGAATCCGGCCATTGGCGACGCAGTTGAGCGCCACGCCGCCCGCCATCACGAGGTTCTCCATGCCGGTCTCCCGATGCAGATGGTTGGCCATCGAAAGGAGGACTTCCTCCAGCACCACTTGCACCGACCGCGCAAGGTCCATCTCGCGTTGCGTCACCGGGGAATCCGGCGGTCGCGGCGGTCCGTCGAAGAGCTGGTGGAATCGGCGGCCTGTCATGCGCAGCCCGGCAGGATAGTCGAAGTAATCCATGTTCATCCGGAACGACCCGTCCGGGTAGATGCGGATCAGGTGATCGCGGATCTTGTCCGCGTACTTCGGCTCCCCGTACGGGGCGAGCCCCATGAGCTTGTACTCACCCGAGTTCACGCGGAATCCCGTGTAGTAAGTGAACGCGGAGTAGAGAAGCCCCAGCGAGTGAGGGAAGCGGATTTCGCTCGAAAGATCGAAGTGGTTCCCGCGACCTGCGCCGAAGGTGGTGGTGGCCCACTCGCCGACCCCGTCGACGGTCAGAATGGCCGCTTCCGTGAAGGGGGACGGGAAGAACGCGGACGCGGCGTGCGAGGCGTGGTGCTCGGCGAAGTGGATGGGGATGTCCGCGCCGATGGCCTTCCGGATGTGATGTCGACCGAAGAGCTTCTCCGTCAGCCATACGGGCATGGCGGCCTGAAACAAGCGAAGGCCACGAGGCGCATGGTGCAGACAGGTTTCCAGCAGACGATCGAAAGTGAGGAACGGCTTGTCGTAATAGCCGATTGCGTCGAGATCCTCCGGGCCGATCCCCGCGATCTCCAGACAGGAGGCGATGGCGTTCACCGGGAAGTCGCTGTCGTGCTTCTTGCGGGTGAAGCGCTCCTCCTGGGCCGCCGCGACAATCCGGCCATCTTGCAGAAGGCACGCCGCGGAGTCGTGGTACCAGGCGCTGACGCCGAGAATGTACAAGAGACGCACTCCGCAGGTTCGCAAACGGGTTCCGTTCGGGGAGGCACCGTATCACCGGCGAGTCCGACCGGTCAACGAGACGGGTCGCGACACTCTTGCGTCTCCCGGGGTGACGGGCTACCTTGGCCGCTGCACGCCGGATGCCGGGGAGGGATCAGACATGGCGGACGCAGTGAGAGAACTCTGGCCGGAGTTGGAGTGGATTGCCGGGGAGGATCTTCGGGCGGCGACGACCCGGACCTGGGAGACAGCCCTTTCCCGGAGTCCGCTCGCCCCTTCGGATCTTCTGGAGATTCCCTTCACGCTCCTGATTGAGGATCTGGATGTGACCTTCATGGAGCACAAGCGCGCCGTGGTGCATATCGCGCGTCGCTCCGCGGAGGCCATGAAGGAGTTTTTCGGGCAGAAACTCCCCATCGATCTCGACACGGTGATCGCGGGGGCCATCCTTGCGGATGTCGGCAAGGTCCTGGAGTACGAACGCTCCGGCGGGAAGACCGTGCAGTCGGCCCGCGGGCAGAGCCTTCGCCATCCATTCACCGGCGTGGCGGTCGCCATGGAGTGCGGTGTCCCGGATGAGGTGTGCCACATCATCGCGGCGCACGCGGCGGAGGGGGACCTGGTGAAGCGCTCCACGGAGGCCACGATCGTTCATCATGCGGACTTCATGAGCTACCTTCCGTTCCGGAACCGCTGACCCATGTCGCGCGCCGCGCGGACGCGTCATCTTTCGGTCGCGCGGGGGTTGCTCTCCTGCCCGACCGCTCCCTTTCTGGAGGACTCACCCGCGTCGTTCGTCCGTGCGTTCGCGCGTCGTCGCGCGGGGGTGTCGCTTGCGGAGGACCGATACGGGAATCTCGCCGTGAAGTTCCCCGGCCGCGGTCGCCCGAAGGCGCCGCCGCTTGTCCTTGTCGCGCATCTGGACCACCCGGGCTTTGTCGTGGACTCGGTCGAGGACGGGCTGGCGCACCTCTCATTCCGGGGTGGCGTCCGCATTCGGCACGCGCGTCCCGGTTCCCGTCTGCACTTCTTCCGCGCGGGTGGACGGAACCCCGTGGGGAGCGGGCGACTCCTCTCCGCGTCCGGGCGTGGCGCGCGGCGCGCGGGCTTTCTGGGGTCGGGGGTTGCGAAGGTCACCTCCGGTCGCGCCGTTCCGGGCGGGTTCACCATGTGGGCGTGGCCCGGGTGGTCCGTGCGCGGGAAGCGCATCGTCTCCCGGTGCCTGGACGACCTGCTGGGAGCCGCGGCGGCCCTGGCGGCGCTTGACGAGCTGCTTCGGCTTCGTCCGCGCGGCGCGAATGTGTGGGCGCTCTTCACTCGGGCGGAGGAAGTGGGCTTCCTCGGGACGCTCGGTGCGATCCGCGCGAAGACGCTTCCACGCGGTGCTCGCGTGATTTCGCTGGAGACATCGCGGGCGTTGCCGTCGGCCCCTCCCGGAGCCGGCGTGATCCTCCGGGTGGGGGACGCGCGCTCCGTGTTCGATTCCCGCCTGACGCTCGTGGCGCAGCAGGCCGCCGGGGAACTGGCCGCCGAGGGAGACGGCTTCCGCGTGCAGCGGCGCCTCATGGACGGAGGTGCCTGCGAGGCCACCGCGTTCTGCGCCGCCGGGTTCCGCTCGACGGGTCTTGCCCTGCCTCTGGTGAACTACCACAACATGAAGGGGCTGGATCGGGGGAAGCCCGGGATCGGGCCGGAGGCGGTTCGCATGGAGGACTACTTCTCCATGGTCTCCCTGCTCGTCCGTCTGGGGGAGTGGTCCGGCGGGCTCGCGGCCCGTGAAGGCGAAACGGACCGCTGGCTCAAGGCGCTCTCCCGCACGGCCCATCGGGATCTTCTGGAAAGGCCGCTCCTGCCCGAGGGCCGAAGCGGAAAGGGGCGCTGCCGGTGAGCAATCCCATCCTCGACCGGCTGATCGACTCCTACGACGCACGCTCCGTGGGGTTCGACTCGCTGCGGCCGTTCAATGTGCGCGACATCCTCCTGGTGGCCAGCCTCTACGACTCCTACACGCTGGCGGAAGAAGGGCAGCTCTCCGAGCGCATCTTCGGTGAATATCTGGAGCTTTCGCTGTCCGCTCCTCCGCACATTACGCGAATCTCCACCGGGGAGAAGGCGCTGGCGCTTCTGGCCACCCAGCGATTCGACATGGTCATCACCATGGCGCGCGTCGGAGACATGGCCGTCCGTGAGTTCGGCCGCAGCGTCAAGGAGATGCATCCGGATCTTCCCGTACTCCTTCTTGCATACGACACGCGGGAACTCGGGGTGCTGGAGAGTTCCGGCGTGGAGATCCCCGGGATCGATCGCGTATTTGTCTGGCGCGGCGATGTCCGTCTCTTCCTGGCCATCATCAAGCTCGTGGAAGATCAGCTGAACGCGGAGCACGACACCAGCGTCGGGGATGTCCGAACACTCATCCTCATCGAGGACAGTATCCCCTTCTACTCCTCGTATCTCCCGATGCTGTTCGAGCAGATCATGAAGCAGACCTCGGAACTGATTCACGAAGGAGTGAATCCGTCCCAGCGGCTTCTGCGGATGCGCGCGCGCCCGAAGATCCTCCTGGCGACGACATTCGAGGAAGGCTGGGATCTCTACGATCGCTTCCGCGGCACGATTCTCGGCGTGATCTCGGATGTGCGCTTCCCGCGCGACGGGCTGGTCGACCCGGAGGCCGGGATCGAGCTTATTCGTCGGATTCGTATGGAAGACGACCACACGCCACTCATCCTCCAGTCGGGGGAAGAGCGCTTCCGGTTGACGGCGGAACTCCTGGGTGCGGGATTCCTGCACAAGAAGTCGCCGACGCTCCTGCAGGAGTTCCGCAAGTTCATGTTGGAGAACTTCGGTTTCGGGGACTTCGTGTTCCGGCTGCCCGACGGGACGGAAACGATGCGCGTTCGGGATCTCCAGTCGATGGTCCGGGTGCTGGGATCGGTGCCCGCGGAATCACTGATCTATCACGCGAAACGAAATCACTTCTCGAACTGGTTGATGGCCCGGACGGAGTTCAGCATCGCGCTGGCGCTGCGTGAGCGCAATGTGGACGATTTTGAGTCGGTGGAAGTCATGCGGGAGTTCCTGCGGCGGAGCCTGGCGACCTTCCGGCAGCGAACGAGGCGCGGGCTGGTGGAGGACTTCGACGCGTCCCGATTCGATGCGGGGAGCGAGTTTGTCAGGATCGGCGGCGGTTCTCTTGGAGGCAAGGGGCGAGGCCTTGCCTTCGCGCACGAACTCCTGAGTCGGCACGACATTGAAGACTACTTCGAGAATCTGCGGATCTTCGTGCCGCCGTCCGCGGTCGTGGGGACGGATGTCTTTGATCGATTCATGGAGGAGAACGATCTCTTCGGGTTCGCCATGGTCGAGGCGGATGACGATGCCATCACGCGCCGGTTCCTGGCGTCACGGATGCCGCGCGAAGTGGTGCGCGACTTGCGGACCTTCCTCGACAAGGTGCGCTATCCGCTGGCGGTGCGTTCGTCGAGCCTTCTGGAGGATTCGCATCATCAGCCGTTCGCCGGGGTGTATGCCACCCGGATGCTGCCGAATCAATCGTCGGACCCCGGAGGGCGCCTTCGCGAACTGCTGGATGCCGTGAAGTACATCTACGCATCGACCTTCTTCGGAGAGGCAAAGGCCTATGTCGCGTCCACGCCCAATCGGATGGAAGAGGAGAAGATGGGCGTGGTGATTCAGCAGATTGTCGGGCGCCGGTTCGGGAGTTTCGTCTATCCGCATGTCAGCGGGGTTGCGTGTTCCTACAACTTCTATCCCGTCGGCGGGATGACTCCGGAGGAGGGCATTGCGAGCGTGGCGCTGGGTCTCGGGAAGACCGTGGTGGAGGGGGGGAGGACGGTTCGCTTCTCTCCGGCGCACCCGGAATCGCTCCCCCAGCTCTCCGGAACCGAGGACATTCTGGAGAACGCGCAGCGCGGGTTCTGGGCGCTGGATGTCACCCGCGATGTGGACTATGCGGATCCTGACGGGAACATCGTGCCGCTCGATCTTCGCCAGGCGGAGAAGCACGGCACGCTGTGGCCGGTCGGGTCCACCTATGTTCCGGATGAGCATACCGTTCACGATGGAATCTCCCGGCCGGGCGTGCGCCTCGTGACTTTCGCTCCGATCCTGAAGCACCAGCTCATTCCCCTGCATCAGGTCGTGCAACTGCTTCTGGAGATGGGCTATCGGGGTTTCTCCGGGCCGGTCGAGATCGAGTTCGCGGTCAATCTCGACCCCGAGGGCGGGGGGCCCAAGGAGTTCGCGTTCCTTCAGATTCGCCCGGCGGCCATGGTCGCTTCGGTGGAGCGGGTGGACTTCTCCAGCCTTCCGAACGACCGGATCCTCGTCCGGTCGGTACAGGCGCTGGGCAATGGGCGGATTCCGGGCATTCGGGACATCGTGCTGGTGCGGATGGATCGCTTCGAGCGGGAGAAGACGGTGGAGATCGCCGCGCAGGTGGGGAAGATGAACGAGAAGCTCCAGGGAGCGGACCGGCCATACATCCTGCTGGGGCCGGGGCGTTGGGGCACTGCGGATCGATGGCTCGGCATCCCGGTGTCGTGGCAGCAGATCTCCGGCGCGCGCGCCATTTTGGAGTGCGATCTGGATGACCTCGTGGTGGAACCTTCGCAAGGCACGCACTTCTTCCAGAACATGACCAGCTACGGGATCGGTTACTTCACCGTCCATGAAGCGGCGGGCGGTTTTGTGGACTGGGACTGGCTGGCGGGGCTTCCGGCAGAAGAGGAGACGGAGTGGCTTCGGCACATCCGGCTTCCGGATCCGCTGGAGGTCCTGATCGACGGAAAGAAGGGCGAAGGAGCCATCCTTCACGACTGGAGCGCAGGCAACGGGGATGAAGAAGAGGACGGGAATCCCGCGGGGTAGGCGAGACAGGCGCGGGAGCAGAAGCGCGCGGGGGTGGCGAACCACCCCCACGACTGTTCCCGCAGTCGGTGACCGAAGCGTCTAGACCAGCCCCTGGTCCAGCATACTGTCGGCGACCTTGATGAACCCGGCGATGTTGGCTCCGTTCACATAGTTCACGAAACCGTCTTCCTCGCCGTACTTCACGCAGTTCTCATGAATGCTCTTCATGATGTTGTGCAGCCGCTCGTCCACTTCCTCACGGGTCCACGAGAGGCGCAGGCTGTTCTGGGACATCTCCAGACCGGAGACGGCCACGCCGCCCGCGTTGGCGGCCTTGCCCGGGCCGAAGAGAACCTTGCTCGCCAGGAAGACCTCCACGGCGTCCGGTTCCGTCGGCATGTTGGCTCCCTCGGCAACGCAGACGCAGCCATTGTCGACGAGCGTCTGGGCCTCGGCGGCGTTGATCTCGTTCTGCGTGGCGCACGGCAGCGCGACATCGCACTTCACGCCCCAGGGACGCTGGCCTTCCAGATACTCGCAGCCGAACTTCTCCGCGTACTCCTTGATGCGGCCCCGGCGGACATTCTTCAGGTCCATGGTCCAGGCGAGCTTCTCGGCGTCGATCCCGTCGGGATCGTGGATGCTGCCGGCGGAGTCCGAGAGCGTGACGACCTTGCCACCCAGTTCGTTGACCTTCTCCGTGGCGTACTGCGCGACATTCCCGGAGCCGGAGACGGTGACCGTCTTGCCCTGGAAGGAGTCGTTGCGATACCCCAGCATCTCCTGAGCGAAGTAGACCGTTCCGTAGCCCGTGGCTTCCGGACGAATGAGGCTGCCGCCCCAGTTCATGCCCTTGCCGGTCAGCACGCCGGCGAACTCGTTGCGCAGTCTCTTGTACTGCCCGAAGAGGTAGCCGATCTCCCGGCCGCCCACGCCGATGTCACCCGCGGGGACATCCGTGTCCGGACCGATGTGACGCTGGAGTTCCGTCATGAAACTCCGGCAGAAGCTCTCCACTTCCGAGTCCGACTTGCCCTTCGGGTTGAAGTCCGAGCCGCCCTTGCCGCCGCCCATCGGGAGCGTGGTGAGGCTGTTCTTCAGAATCTGCTCGAACCCCAGGAACTTCAGGATGCCGAGATTCACCGTGGGGTGGAAACGGAGTCCGCCCTTGTACGGGCCGATCGCGCTGTTGAACTCCACGCGGAGTCCGCGGTTGACCTGGACCTCTCCGCTGTCGTCCCGCCAGGGAACCCGGAACATGATGACGCGTTCCGGCTCCACCATGCGCTCCAGGACCTTCGCGGCCTTGTAGTGCGGGTTCTGGTCGAGGAACGGCCAGATCGATTCCACGACCTCGCTCACGGCCTGGTGAAACTCTTTCTGCTCCGGATTCTTGGCGATCACATCGCTCATGAAGCTTTGCACGCCGCTCGACCCCTGCATGGAGGGATCCTTCGTCGTCGTCGTCATGGACAGGTTCTCCTTACTGCTTGCTGAAAGGTGCCCCCGAGGGGGCCGGAACGGGTACTTCAGACACAGGCGTAGTAAGCTATTCCTCCGCCCCAGCGGGTTCAAGGGAGAATCGACCTCGCCCTGACTTTCTCGGGGGCTGTTTTCCCCGGGTTTTCGAGGGGAGATCGGCTGGGCGGGTGCGAAGCGGATTCCGGCAGGGTAGAATGGGCCGCTGGAGGGGCGCGCCGGTCGCTGTCCCTGCCGTGGGGAGGAAGCATGGATTTTGCGCTGAAGGCCCCCTACGAGCCGCGCGGGGATCAGCCTCAGGCGATTGAGGGTCTTCTTGCGGGGCTTCGTGAGGGCCGCCCCGATCAGGTGTTCCTGGGGGTCACCGGCAGCGGGAAGACCTTTGCGCTGGCCAATGTCATCGCGGGCTGGGGACGCCCGACGCTGGTGATCTCTCCCAACAAGACGCTCGCGGCGCAGCTCTACGGCGAGTTCCGCGGGTATTTTCCGGACAACCGGGTCGAGTATTTCGTCTCCTACTACGACTACTACCAGCCCGAAGCCTACATCCCGCAGTCGGACACCTACATCGAGAAGGACGCGTCGATCAACGACGACATCGACCGCCTGCGGCTGCGCGCATCCATGGGTCCGCTGACGCGGAGCGATGTCATCGTGGTGGCATCGGTCTCCTGCATCTACGGGTTGGGAACGCCCGAGGACTTTCTGGGCCTGTCGGTGGAACTTCTGCGCGGTGCGCGGCGCGATCGGGACTGGGTCCTGTCGGCTCTCGTGGAGATTCAGTATTCGCGGAACGACCTCGCGCCGGTGCGCGGCACATTCCGGGTCCGGGGCGACACCATCGAGATTCGCCCGGCCCACGAAGAGGATCTCGTGCGCGTGGAGTTCTTCGGCGACGAAATCGACCGCGTGCGCATTCTGGACCCCACCACCGGTGAGTTGCGCGGAGAGACGGACTCCTATCGTGTCTTTCCGGCCAAGCAGTATGTCACCACGCGCCCGAAGATCACGCGGGGCATCGGTCTCATCCGCGATGAGATGACGGAGCGCGTGGCGCAGTTGCGGCAGTCCGGGAAGCTCCTGGAGGCACAGCGGCTGGAATCGCGCACGCGCTTCGATCTGGAGATGATCGAGGAGATGGGGTACTGCTCCGGAATCGAGAACTACTCGCGGCATCTGGCGGGGCGTGCGGAAGGCGAACGCCCGCCGTGCCTGATCGACTATTTCCCCGGGGACTTTCTCACGGTGATCGACGAATCCCATGTTGCCATTCCCCAGATCGGGGGGATGTATGCGGGCGACCGGAGCCGGAAGCGGACGCTGGTGGAGCACGGGTTCCGGCTGCCTTCCGCGCTGGACAACCGCCCGGCGCACTTCGCGGAGTTCGACGAAATGACCGGCCCGAGGATTCATGTCTCCGCCACGCCCGCGGCGTGGGAACTGGAGCGCACCGGAGGGGTCGTGGTGGAGCAGATCATCCGGCCCACGGGGCTCATGGATCCGTCGATGGTGGTTCGCCCGGTAGAGGGGCAGGTGGACGACCTTCTGGAGGAGATTCGCACGACAGCGGCGAAGGGTGATCGCATTCTCGTGACGACGCTGACCAAGCGCATGGCGGAGGATCTCTCGGAGTATCTGGAGGATGCGGGCGTCCGGGTGCGCTACCTGCACTCCGACATTTCGGCGATTCGACGAGCCGAGATCCTGCGAGGACTCCGGCTCGGGGAGTTCGATGTGCTGGTGGGAATCAACCTCCTTCGCGAAGGGCTGGACCTGCCGGAGGTGTCGCTGGTGGCTATCCTGGATGCCGACAAGGAGGGGTTTTTGCGCTCGGAGCGGTCGCTGGTGCAAACTTCGGGACGGGCGGCCCGCCATGTGGACGGGCGCGTGATTCTCTACGCGGAGGAGATGACCGGGTCGATGGAGCGCGCCATCGCCGAGACCCGCCGCAGGCGCGACCTCCAGCGTGCGTTCAACGAGAAGCACGGGATCACGCCGAAGGGGATCGTGAAGTCGGTGGAGGAGATCCTCGGCGCGACGGTGGTTGCGGATTCCGGGCGGGCGGACACGGATGACGGAGACGGGCAGGAACCGGTGGATCCCGCCGGGATGGACGATGCGGAACTGGCGGCCAGGATCGAGCGCGAGATGCTGGCAGCGGCCGAACGGCTGGACTTTGAACTGGCGGCGAGTCTTCGCGATCGCCTTCTCGAAATGGCGGGGGGTGCGTGATGAAACAAGTTCTCGGCAGGTTTGATGCGCCGCTCCCGGCAGCGGAGACGATGGACCCGGTGCTGTACGGAGCGCTTGCGGAAGACCGTGCGCAGGAGGATCGCACGACACTCCCGATCGTGCCGGAAGGGCTTCGCGCACGGGGACGGGTTGTGGCTCGCGAACCGGGAGTGCTGGCTGGCGCAGGCGTCTTTCGGCGCGTGTTCGAATGCCTCGGGAAGTGCGGGGAAGAGGCGGACGAACTCTCCTTTGACGGAATGAGAGACGGGGAGGTCTTCGCCCCCGGAGACGAAGTCCTCCGCGTGGAGGGGCCGGGGCGTATACTCCTGACCGGAGAGCGCACGGCGCTGAACTTCCTTCAGCGGCTGTGTGCCGTGGCGACGGCCACCCGCGCATGCGTGGACGCCGCGCAGGGAAAGGTGGCCATCTGCGATACGCGCAAGACCACGCCGGGGCTGCGTGCGCTGGAGAAGTACGCGGTCGTGGTCGGGGGCGGGCGAAGCCACCGCTGGAGTCTGGCCGACATGGTTCTCGTGAAGGAGAACCATGTGGAACTGGCGGGAGGGATTGGCGCGGCGATCGACGCCGTCCGGCGCGACGCGGCCTCCGCCGAACTGCCCCTGACAGTGGAGGCACGGACCGAGGCCGAGGCGATGGAAGCCGCGGATTGCGGGGCGGATCGGATCCTTCTCGACAACATGGAGCCGGAGGTCATGCGCGCCATTGCGGACGCGCTGGCGGACCGTCCCGGCCGACCCGAACTGGAAGCGTCGGGCGGGATGCACGCCGGGAGCATTGCCGCGGTGGCGGATGCGGGGGTGGATGTCGTCAGCGTCGGGCTGGTGACGCATGGAGCGGGCGCGCTGGACTTGTCCTTCCTCACGGAACGAGTGACCCGGTGACCGGCACTCCTCCCGCGGACATTCTGGCCGAGGAGGCACGCCTTCTTCGCCTGCTGGCTGACTCCGACGGAGAGGTCTCCGTGGCTCGCGCCGCGCCGCGAGACTCCTGTGCACCCTTCGCGGAAGCGCTGGGCGGGCTGGCGGAAGCCGGGCTGGTTGCGATCGGTGCGGACGCACGCCTTCGCCCGGGGATGCGCGGCTCCATGCTGGTGGCGTCAGAGGTGGAGGAGGCGCTCGGGGAGTGCCGTTTCGGGCGCACGCTGGAGATTCGGGCTACGGTGGACTCCACCAACGCCGCGCTCCTTGCGCGTGACCCCGCGGATACCCCCGTCGGGGCCACGCTTGTCGCGGAACACCAGAGCGCCGGGCGCGGGCGGCGCGGCCGCTCCTTCGACTCCCGTCCCGGGCTCGGGATCTGGGCGTCTGTCGTCCTGCCGCCTCCCTCCGATTCCCGGCGCGCGCCGCGCCTCTCGCTGGTGGCTGCACTGGCCGTGGCGCGGGCGCTGGAGTCCGAAGCGGGAGTCCCGGCGCGCATCAAGTGGCCCAATGATGTGCGCATGGATGGACGGAAGGTCTGCGGGCTTCTCGTGGAGGGGCGCACAGCCGGGGGGACGCTCTTTCCGGTGGTGGGGTTCGGCGTGAATGTGCACCATCGCCCTGCGGACTTTCCGTCGGGGTTGGCCTCCCCGGCATCTTCGCTGGAGATGGCGACGGGCCGGTCGCTTCCGAGGAGTCGGATTCTGGCCGCCGTGCTTCGCGAACTGGCGCGGGCGGTGGATGCCGAGGAGGCGGGCGAACTGGACCTCCCGGCGTGGTTTTCCAGACGGGACGACCTCCCCGGCCGCTCCGTCGTGGTGGAAGAGGGGGGGAGCGTCCTCCGGGGGAGGTCGCTGGGCATCGACGAGACGGGATCGCTTCTTCTGGAGACCGGAACGGAGGGAATCGTGGCCGTGGCGAATGGAGATGTCAGCCTGAAGGAGGAAGCGGGATGCTCCTGACCGTGGACATCGGGAATACGAATGTGGTGCTGGGTCTCTTCGGCGGCGGGGAAGAGCCGCTGGCTGTCCTGCGCGCACCGACCATCCGCGACGCGACTCCCGGGCAACTGGGTGTGCTCGTGGACGGTCTGTGCGAGAAGATGCCGGATGGAGAAGCATCCGTCTCGCGGACGATCCTCTGCTCGGTGGTCCCGGATCTGTCGAGGGCGTTTTGCGAGTATGTCCGGACGGCGCTCGCACAGGAGCCGGTGGTTGTCTCGGCGGAAACGGACCTCGGGATTCCCGTACGCGTAGACGATCCGCGCGAAGTCGGCGCGGATCGCATCGTCAACGCGCTGGCCGCACGGGAGGCCGTGGGTTCGCCCGCGATCGTCGTGGACCTCGGCACGGCCACGACCTTCGACTGTCTCGACAACAAGGGTGCCTACATCGGCGGCGTCATCGCGCCCGGCGTGGAGACTTCCGCGGAGGATCTCATCCGACGGGCGGCGCGCCTCTGCCGGGTGGACCTTCGTTTTCCCTCCCGTGTGATTGGAACCAACACTCGGGATTGCGTGCAGTCGGGCATCCTCCACGGGGCGGCGAAGATGATCGACGGAATGGTGGAGGCGATCCGTGCGGAAATGCGTGAACCCGCGGCCACCGTTCTGGCGACGGGAGGGCTGGCCCCGGTGCTGGCACCCCGCTGCGGCACGC